>DASUAS010000076.1:0-14348 GCA_035763625.1 Acidimicrobiia bacterium | reverse complement strand
CGCGCCCTCGACGCGATCGACGCGGGCCAGAGCGTGCTGGTCGCGGCGCCGACCGGGTCGGGCAAGACGCTCGTGGCCGAGTACGCGATCGCCCGGGCGCGCGCCGAGGGCGGCAAGGTCTTCTACACCACACCGCTGAAGGCGCTCTCGAACCAGAAGTACGGCGACCTCGTGCGCGAGCACGGGAGCGCGGCGGTCGGCCTCCTCACGGGCGACAACTCGGTGCACGGCGACGCACCGATCGTGGTGATGACCACCGAGGTCCTGCGCAACATGATCTACGCGGCCTCACCTGCGCTCGACGGGCTGCGCTACGTCGTGCTCGACGAGGTGCACTACCTGCAGGACCGCTACCGGGGACCGGTGTGGGAGGAGGTGATCGTCCACCTGCCGCCCGAGGTCACGCTGGTGTGCCTGTCGGCCACGGTGTCGAACGCGGAGGAGGTGGCGGCGTGGATCGAGACCGTGCGCGGGAGCACCGCCGCCATCATCGAGGAGCACCGACCCGTCACCCTCGAGCACCGCTACCTGGTGGGCGAGCGGGGTTCCGACGACCTCCACCTGCTGCCCACGTTCGTGGCCGCGCCCGACGGGGAGCTGCGCCCCAACCCCGACGCCGCCCGCCTCGACGCCCGCAACGCGCGCGACCCACGCTGGCGTGGCCGGCCGCGCACGCGCCTGCGCACTCCGAGCCGGGTGGAGACCGCCGACCTCCTCGCGTCCGAGGGCATGCTGCCCGCGATCTGCTTCGTGTTCAGCCGCAAGGGCTGCGACCAGGCCGTCGAGCAGTGCCTCGCGGCGGGGCTGCGCCTCACCGAGCCCGCCGAACGCGCCACCATCCGCGCCATCGCGGAGGCGAAGACCGACGGCCTCGCCGACGACGATCTCGACGTGCTGCGCTACGACCAGTGGTTGGCCGGGCTCGAGGCGGGCTTCGCCGCCCACCACGCGGGCATGGTGCCGCCGATGAAGGAGGCGGTGGAGGAGGCGTTCGCCGCCGGTCTGGTGAAGGTGGTGTTCGCGACCGAGACGCTCGCGCTCGGCATCAACATGCCCGCGCGCTCGGTCGTGATCGAGAAGCTGTCGAAGTTCACCGGCGAGCGCCACGAGTTCCTCACCCCAGGTGAGTACACCCAGCTCACCGGACGCGCGGGACGGCGCGGCATCGACGCCCGCGGCTACGCGGTCGTCTGCTGGAGCCCGTTCGTGCCCTTCGACCAGGTGGCGTCGCTGGCGTCGCGTCGCAGCGACGCGCTCCGCTCGTCGTTCCGACCGACGTACAACATGGCCGCCAACCTCGTGCGCCGGTACACGAAGTTCGAGGCGCACCACCTCCTCAACCTGTCGTTCGCGCAGTTCCACGCCGACCGCGACGTCGTGGCGCTCGAACGGCAACTGGAGCGCACCCGCGACCAGGTGGCGCGCCAGCGCGCGCTGCTCGGCGACGACGTCGAGGCGGTGCAGGAGTACCGGACGCTCACGGCCGAGATCGACAACCTGCGCCGCAACCGCGGCGGGAGCCGCCGCATCAGCGAAGCCATCGAGGCGCTGCGGCCGGGCGACGTCGTCGTCGTGCGGCGGCGCGGCGGACGGGTCGTGGTCCTCAACCACGAGCACCGCCGCGGTGGCGGCAGCCGCCTCGTCGCGGTGACGCCGTCGCGCGACGTGGTGCGCCTCGGCCCGCAGGACTTCGACACGCCGCCGCGACGGGCGGCGAGCATCGACCTGCCGACGCCGTTCGCGCCCCGCAACCCGTCGTTCCGGCGTCAGGCCGCCGACCGCCTCCGCCGCGCCGAGCTCCGCGACGACGGTGGAAGGTCGCGGCGGGACGAGCGCCGTCTCGCGCAGGCGGAGGCCCAGCTCGCCGAGCACGCGCTGGCCGGCGACCCGCGGTTGGACCAGAAGGTGCGGGCGGCGGCGGCGCTCGAGCGCTTCGAGCGCGACGTCCAGCGCACCGAGCGCCGGGTGCGCGGTCGCAGCGAGAGCCTGGCCCGCCAGTTCGACCGGGTGCTGCGCGTGTTGGACGCGTGGGGCTACGTCGACGGATGGCAGCTGACCGATGCCGGCGAGCAGCTGGCGCGCCTGTACACCGAGACCGACCTGCTCCTCGCCGAGGCGCTGCGCGAGGGTCTCCTCGACGGGTTGCGCCCGGCCGAGCTCGCGGCGGTCGTGTCGTGCTTCACCTACGAGCGGCGCGGTCCCGAGGGACAGCACCCGATGCCACCGGCCCGCTGGCCCACGAAGGCGGTGGCGAAGCGCGCCCGCGCCGTCGAGCGCATCGCGCACGACCTGCGGTCCAACGAGGACGATGCCGGCCTGCCCGAGACGCGACTGCCGGATCCCGGGTTCACCCCGTACGCGCACGACTGGGCCACGGGTGACGCGCTCGTCGACGTCCTCGACGACGACGAGATGACCGGGGGCGACTTCGTGCGGCACGTGAAGCAGTGCATCGACCTGCTGCGCCAGGTCGGCGACGTGGCGTCCGACCCGGAGACCCGCGCCCGGGCGCGCGAAGCCGCCGACGCCTGCCATCGCGGCGTGGTGGCGGCGTCGAGCGTCGCCGACACCTGAGATGATCAGCAAGGGAAGGCCGTGGGAGCGGCCGGCCGCGGGACCGGCGTCGTGGCAGGTCGCGGGCGACGACGCCGCCTTGGCGGCCGCGGTGCGCGACCACCCGGGCGCGCGCGTCGGCTTCGCGCCCGGTCCCGCGTCCGACCTGGCCCGCGCGATCGGGCTGCACGGCACCGCCACCGACAGCGGTTGCGGCGCGATCGAGCTCGGCATCGACGGGCTGCGCGTGGTCGCCGACGGGCGCGAGCTCT
Organism: Acidimicrobiia bacterium; assembly: GCA_035763625.1. Classification (GTDB taxonomy): domain Bacteria; phylum Actinomycetota; class Acidimicrobiia; order IMCC26256; family DASPTH01; genus DASUAS01. The sequence goes on along the minus strand of DASUAS010000076.1, from coordinate 11,523 downwards.
TCGCCGTGAACATGGTGGTGCTGGGCACGGCCCCCGACCGGGTGGGGTGGCTCACCAGCTCGCCCGACCTGCGGGTGGAGGTCGACGGCCGGGCGGTCCACCACGGGCCCGCGACCACGGTGCTCGTCGCCAGCGGACAGTTCCTGCGCGGCCACGACGTCGTCCCCCGCGGCCACCCGGGCGACGGGCGGGTCGAGGTGCAGGTCTACGCGCTGGCCCGGGGGCAGCGCTCGGGCGTGCGCCGCCGCCTCCCGCTGGGCGCCCACGTCCCGCACCCGGACATCACCCAGACCGCCGGCCGCCGGATCGAGGTCGTCGCCGCCCGGCACCCGGTCGGCCTCGAGCTCGACGGGGTCACGCTCCCGGCGGCCGAGCGGGTGACGGTCGAGGTGGTGCCCGAGGCCTTCCTGATCGTCGTCTGACGAATCCCCGTCGCGCGGTGGCCGCGCCGATACCATCGCCAGCCCGGAAGGTTCTCCGGGGCACCTTGGAGGCGAGACTGTGGGTGTGTACCCCCCGGAGAACTTCACCGACGACGAGGCGGCCGTCCTCCGCCCGTACTTCACCAACCTCGACCGTCCCGTCTTCGCGCTCGTCAACCTCCCCGAGGTCGTGAAGGGCGCGCTGTTCGCGCGCTACTCGCGCACGCACAAGAGCCTCCGCCGCCTGTTCCTCGACGAATTCGTCAACGACCTCGACCTCACCGGTGACCTCACCGTCGACGCGACCGTCGGACTCAGGCGCGCCGAGGAGCTCTACGACCGCGTGTTCTTCGAGTACGGCGACGACTCCGTGGCGCAGCTCGGTGGGGTGCACCTCGCGTGCGAGCAGGCGTCGAACCTCTTGACCAAGGTGCTCGAGTGGGGCCGTCTCATGGCGTACCTCGAGCAGTCGACGCGCTACATCGAGTACGACCAGAAGCTCGACGGCCGCTATCGCTACTACCGCGACCGCGACGTGTTGGCGTCGCGCGAGCACGCGTGGCGCTACATCGCCGACATGGACGCGCAGTTCACGACGTACGCGGAACTGCTCCCGGAGATCACGGCGTGGGCGCGCGATCGCTACCCGAAGGAGCCGGGCGATTCCGACTTCGTCTACAAGCAGACGATCAAAGCGAAGGCGTGCGACGCGATCCGCGGCATCCTGCCCGCGGCCACGTTGTCCAACGTCGGCATCTACGGCACCGGCCAGGGCTACGAGGCGTTGCTGCTGCGCATGCGCGCGCACCCGCTGCCGGAGGCGCGCGGCTACGCGGCGGTGATGCTCGACGAGCTGCGGAAGGTGATCCCGAGCTTCCTCACCCGGGTCGACCGGGAGGACCGCGGGGTGGCGTGGAGCGCCTACCTGGCCGAGACCCGTCACGACACGCGGGAGCTCGTGGAGCGCATCTTCGCAGGTGAGCGGGCTGAACCTCGGCCTGCGGTGACGCTCACCGACTTCGACCCCGACGCCGAGGACAAGCTCCTCGCCGCCATCTGCTACCCGCAGACCCACCTGCCCGACGACCAGGTCCTCGCCAAGGTGCGGACGCTGGGCGACGACGACCGCGTCGCATTGCTGCGCGCGTACGTGGGGGAGCGACGCAACCGACGACACAAGCCCGGACGCGCGTTCGAGCGCGTCGACTACCGCTTCGACGTCGTCGCCGATTACGGCGCGTTCCGCGATCTGCAACGTCATCGGATGCTCACCATCGAATGGCAACCGCTCTCGACGCGTCACGGCTACGAGGTCCCGGAGGCAGTCGAAGAGGCCGGTCTGCGCGATCCGTTCGACGACGCGATGGAACGGTCGGCCGCGCTCTACGACGCGCTGCTCGACCCGTTCCCCGAGCAGGCGCCGTACGCGGTGTCCCTCGCGTACGGCATCCGGTTCGCGATGCAGCTCAACGCGCGCGAAGCGATGCACATGCTCGAGCTGCGCACCGCGCCGTCGGGTCACCCGTCGTACCGCCAGATCGGTCAGGAGATGCACCGACTGATCGCGGAGGAGGCGGGGCACCGCGCCATCGCCGCCGCGATGTCGTACGTCGACCACACGACCTACGAGCTCGAGCGCCTCGCGGCGGAGCGCGCCGCGGAGGCGCGTCGCACCGCCGAGGGCGTCTGACCCAGCTTCGCCACGCGGCCTCCCGACACGCGTCGCGCCGACGGTGACGAGCGTCTTTCCGGCAGGCGGACGGCAGGAAAAAATTCACAGACCCCTGACCAGGATCGACGCGCGTCGGTGCAGGTCACGGACTCGCGCGCGCGGCCGCTCCCGCTTGACGCGCACCCCTTCCGTCGGGCCTACTACACGACGTCCTCATCGCTCGGTCGTGGGTCATCCTCAGCGGGATGGAGGCGCCGGGAGAGGGATGGGCACGGGGGCTCAGGAGACCAAGTAGAGAACGCTGCAATAACCCGGGCTGCAGGGCAGTCCGGGCCACCCAGTGGCCCCAACGGTCTCCTGGGCCCCCAACCTTTCCGCCCGCTCGAAGCGCCGACGGTCATCCTCCGCGCACCCCGCGTTCGAACCATCGGGAATAGCGGTGCCGTCGTGCGCGTTTGGGTCGCGACCTGACACGGGTGCGGTGTTATATTCCGCGCCCCCCGACCCCACGCGATCGATCACGGTCGACGCTCGGAGCCCCGATGAGCGACGAAGATTTCGAAGACGAACCCGAGCTGGACGACGACGAGCTCGACGAGGAGGACCTCGAGGACGACGACGCCCTCGACGAGGAGGCCGACGACGTGGCGCTGCTCGAAGAGGAGCTCGACGACACGAGCCCCGAGGTGCCGGTGGCCGTGGTCACCGACGCCGTCGAGTCGTCGGACGACGAGGACGACGAGGAGGGCGTCGTCGACCTCGACGAGGAGCTGCATCCCGACGACGTCGAGGAGCCGCTCGACGTCCTGCTCCAGGAGCGCACCGCGAGCGCCACGCTCGAGGACGACGAGGAGGAGCTCGAGGAGGAGGAGAGCGACGGTGACGACCGGGCCGACGGCCCGGCGCGTATCGTGCCGCGACGTCCCGACGAGTTCCTCTGCCAGTCGTGCTTCCTCCTGCTCCCGCTCCGGCGCCTCGCCGATCCCCAACGGCAGTACTGCGACGACTGCGCTTGACGTCATGACACCGGCACCGCCGGTGTCGGGACACCGCCGCACCCGACCGAGTTGGGTCCGTCTCGGCGCGGCGTTGGTCGCCGGGGTCGTCACCGGGCTGTGCTTCCCACCCGTCGGGCTCGGGCCCGTGGTGCTGGTGGCGCTGATCCCCCTGCTGTGGTCGTGGCGCAACGCCCGCCCCGCGCACGCGGCGCTGTACGGCTTCGCGTACGGGCTCGCCGCGTACGTGGTCGTGATCCCCTGGATCCGCTACTTCGGCTACGTCGCCATCGTCCCGTTGGTCGTGGCGATGGCGCTCGCCGTCGCGCTGATCGGTGCGCTGGTGGCGGCGTACGGGCGGCGCGGCCTCGCCGCTCCGTTCCTGACCGCGGCGGTGTGGGTCGTCGTCGAAGCGCTGCGCGGTCGCTTCCCCTTCGGCGGGTTCCCGTGGGCCGACCTCGGTCTCGCGCTCCACGACGTGCCGGCGGCACGGGCGCTGGCGAGCGTGGGGGGCACGCTGCTGGTGAGCTTCGTGGTGGTCGCGGTCAACGGCCTCCTGCTCGACCTCGGGTTGGCGCTGCGCGACCACGGCTCCCGGCACGCGGTCCTGGCCGGCATCGGCGTCGCGGGCATCCTCGTGGCCACCGTCGTGGTCGACGTGACCCGCTTCGAGCCCACGACGACCGGACACCTCAGGGTCGCGCTCCTGCAGGGCGACGACGAGCAGCTCCCGCTCGCCCAGCAGGTGGACCAGCCGCTCACCGAGAAGCACTTCGCGCTCGCCGACCGCCTGCGCGGCCGCTACGGCCTCATCGTGTTCCCGGAGTCGGCGCTCGACACCGATCCGGAACAGGATCCCGAGCTGCGCGCCCGCATCGTCGCCCTGGCCCGGGAGCACGACGCCGCCGTCCTCGTGAACGCCCGCACCCCGGCCGGGGACGGGCAGTACCGCAACACCAACCTGCTCTACACGCCCGACGGCACGCTGCAGGGCACCTACTCGAAGCAGCACCTCGTGCCCTTCGGCGAGTACGTCCCGTGGCGTGACGCGCTGAGCTGGCTGCCCGAGCTGCGCCAGGTGCCCTACGACTTCGAGCCCGGCCACACGCGCACGCAGTTCCGCGCCCACGGACATCCGTTCGAGTCGGTGATCTGCTTCGAGTCGGCGTTCGGGCCCCTGGTGCGCGACGCGGTGCGTGACGGCGCGCAGTTCGTCGTCGTGAGCACCAACAACCGCTCGTACCAGCGGTCGGCCAACAGCGAGCAGCACCTCGCCCTCGGTCAGATGCGGGCCGCGGAGACCGGACGCGCGGTGCTGCAGGCCTCGGTGTCGGGGATCAGCGCGGTGATCGACCCCGACGGCTCGGTCCACCACGAGACCGGGTTGTTCGAGTCACGCATCGTCAGCGCGTCGGTCCCGACGTCGACGGGGGAGACCCTCTACGTGCGCTTCGGCGACTGGCTCGTGCTGCTCAGCGCGATCGCCATGGTCGTCGTCACCGTCGTCGCGATCCGACGACCGGTCAGCCCGCCAACAGCTTGATCGCGGCGATCAGCCCGACCACGACGATGATGGCGCGCAGCGCGGTCGGGTGGAGCCGACGGCCGACGCTGGCGCCGAGCTGCGCGCCGACCACGGAACCGACCGCGACGAGCACGACGACCAGCCACGCCACGTGGGCGAAGAACACGAAGAGCACCGCGGCGGTGCCGTTGGCGATGAACGCGAGCACGTTCTTCACCGCGTTGAGCCGCTGGAGCGTGTCGGCGATGAAGATGCCGAGCAGCGACAGCAGGATGACGCCCTGCGCGGCGCCGAAGTAGCCGCCGTACACGCCGGTGAGGAAGATCCCGATCCAGAGCCCGACGCCGCCGTGCTCGATGACGCGGGTCCGGCGCGCCGCCACGAGACGGCTCAGACGGGGCTGCAGGACGACGAGCACGACCGCCCCCAGGATGAGGACGGGGACGACGTCGTCGAAGACCGAGCTCGGCAGCGTGAGGAGGAACACACCGCCGGTGATCCCACCGAGGAGCGACGCCGCGCCCAGCAGGGTCGCGCGGTGGCGCTGCCCGCCCAGCTCGCGGCGGTAGCCGACCGCGCCGCTGAGGCCGCCGAAGGTGATGCCGACCGTGTTGCTGACGTTGGCGATCACCGGCGAGTAGCCGATGGCGAGGAGGGTGGGGAAGGTGATCAGCGATCCCGAACCCACGATGGTGTTGATGGTGCCGGCCAGGAAGGCAGCGCCGATGAGGAGCAGGGCTTCGAGGACCGACATCGTGCCCGGCACCGTAGACTGCCCGTGGTTCTGACCTCGGGAGTGGACGACGTGGCCGACGACAAGCAACCGGTGGAGAAGGCCGTCGAGCTGCTCGTGTACGCGCCCGTCGGGATGGCGTGCTACTTCCGCGACATGCTCCCGAGCATGATGGGCATCTTCATCGCCCGCGGCAAGCGCGAAGTCGGCTCGCACCGCACTCCACCCGCGCCGTCGCCCCCGCCGATGCCGCCCGAGGTGAAGCGTCGCATCGACGAGTCGATGGGCATGGCCCGGTACATGGCCGAGGGCGGTCTCGGCGTCGCCCGCGACGTGGCCGGCAGCGGCATCGACGTGGCGCGCGAGGTCGCGGGCAGCGCGCTCGCGCAGTTCCTCGCCATGCGCGCCAACGAGGTCAGCGCGAACCTGGAGGAGCCGGTGGAGGAGTCGGTCCAGTCGGCGCCGGCCGAGCCCACCCCTGCTCCTGCTCCTGCACCGCCACCCGACGCGGGGTGGGAGACGTCTCCGGCTTCGGCGTCGTCGGGCGACGTGCCGTCGGTGGAGGCGCTGCCGATCCCCGACTACGACGAGCTCTCGGCGTCACAGGTGGTCGAGCGGTTGGAGGGGCTCGACCGCGAGTCGCTCGACGCGATCCGCCGCTACGAGAGCGAGCATCGGGGCCGCAACACCATCCTCGGCAAGATCGCCCAGCTCAGCTGACGTGGAGTCGACCCGGCCAGCCGCGGCCGAGGACATCCCGCGCGTCGTCGAGCTCGCCGAGCTCATGCGCGCCGAGCTGGCGGCGATGCGAGGTGGTCGACTCTGGCTCGAACGCGACGCGTGGCCCGAACCGCTCGAGGACGCCTACGACGCGCTGCTGGCGCGCGACGAAGCGCTCGTCGTCCTCGGCACCATCGACGACGTCGCGTTCGGCTTCGCCGCGGTCGTGGTCGAGCAGCTGCGTTCCGGCGCACGGCTCGGGGTGATCACCGACCTCTTCGTCGAGCTCGACGCCCGCGAGGTCGGGGTGGGCGAGGCGCTCGTCGACGCGGTGCTCGAGCACTGCACCGCGCTCGGCTGCATCGGGATCGACGCCACCGCGCTGCCCGGTCACCGGGCGACCAAGAACTTCTACGAAGCGCACGGCTTCACCGCCCGCGCCCTCGCCATGCACCGGCACCTGGAACCCGGGCCTCCCGAACCGTGAGCGCGCCAGAGGTCGCGGTGGGCGCGGTGTGCACCCACCTGGAGGCGCTCCTGCTCGTCCGGCGGGGGAGGGGCGCGGCGCAGGGGGAGTGGTCGGTGCCCGGAGGTCGGGTCGAGTGGGGCGAGACGCTGCACGAGGCGGTCGTGCGCGAGACCCGCGAGGAGACCGGCCTCGAGGTCGTGGTCGACCGCTACCTCGGTTGGGTCGAGCGCATCCACGATCCGTACCACCACGTGATCCTCGACTTCGCGGTCACCGCGCTCGACCCGTCGGTGCGCCCGGTCGCGGGCGACGACGCGGCGGAGGTCGCGTGGGTCCCGTTCGCCGACGTGTCCGACCGGCCGCTCGTCGCCGGGCTCTACGAGTTCCTGCGCGACGTGGGAGTGTGGTGACCGCATGGACTTCGACTTCACCGCCGACGAGGAGGCCTTCCGCGCCGAGCTGCGCGCATTCCTCGACGACGAGCTGCCCACCTGGTGGAGGACGGTGTTCGTCGACGACGACCGCGCCATGCCCTTCACGCGGGAGTTCTGCCGCAAGCTCGCCGAACGGGGCTGGCTGACGCTCAGCTGGCCGGCCGAGCACGGCGGTGCCGACGGGTCGGTGTGGCAGCAGGCCGTCGTGCGCGAAGAGATGTGGGCGGCGGGCGAACCACGCGGGCCGCAGTACATGAACCTCAACTACATCGGCCCGTTGATCATGCGCTTCGGCACCCCCGAGCAGCAGGCGCGCCACCTCCCGCGCATGGCCGCGGGCGACGTGCTCTGGTGTCAGGGCTTCTCCGAACCCGAGGCCGGCTCCGACCTCGCGTCGCTCAAGACCCGCGCCACCCGCGACGGCGACCGCTACGTCGTGAACGGCCAGAAGATCTGGAACAGCTACGCCGACGCGCCCGCCGACCACTGCCTGCTGCTCGCGCGCACCAACACCGAGGTGAAGAAGCAGCAGGGCATCTCGATGTTCCTCGTCGACATGCGCACGCCCGGCGTCACCGTGCGGCCGATCCCGAGCATGGCGGGGAAGAGCGAGTTCAGCGAGATCTTCTTCGACGACGCCGTCATCCCGGTGAGCGACCGGCTCGGCGACGAGGACCAGGGATGGACCCTGGTGGGGGAGGGGCTGGCGTTCGAGCGCATCGGCATCGCCCGCTACGCCCGCGCCAACCGCGTGCTCGAGCACCTCGTGCGCTACGCACGCGACACGGTCGTCGACGGTCGACTGCTCGCCGACGATCCCGCGGTGCGGGCGCGGCTCGCGACGTTGGCGACGCGCATCGAGGCCGCCAAGTTGTTGAACTACGGCGCCATCTCGATCCAGGCCGCGGGGGAGGTGCCGGCGATCGAGGCATCGATCGCGCGCATCCACAACACGCAGGTCGAGCAGCTCGCGGGCCAGGTGGGGCTCGAGGTGCTCGGACCGCAGGGACTGCTGCTCGACGACGATGCGTGGTGCCTGCTCGACGGCGAGATGCAACGCCAGTGGTTGGAGAGCATCCCGGTGACGGTCGCGGCCGGCACCACCGAGGTGCAGAAGAACATCATCGCCCAGCGCGGGCTCGGCCTCCCGCGGAGCGCGTGATGGATCTCACCCTCGACGACGACCAGCAGCTGCTCGCGGAGTCGGCTCGCCAGCTGTTCGAGCGCAGCTACACCACCGAGTCGGCCCGGGCCGCGGAAGCCGCACCCGACGGCTTCTCGTCCGACCTGTGGAAGCAGGCGTGCGAGCTGGGCTGGCCCGGCATCGCGCTCCCCGAGGAGTCGGGCGGCGCCGGGTACGGCCCGCTCGAGCTCGCGGTCCTCGCCGAGGAGCTGGGACGGGGCGCGGCCACGCTGCCGCTGCTCTCGTCGTACTCCGCGACCCTGCCGCTGCTGTGGGCGGGTGGAGACGCGCTGCGCGCGCGTTGGCTGGAGTCGCTGGCGGCGGGTGACGCGATCGCCGCGCTGGCGCTGGTCGATCCGCGCCACGAGCAGCTCCAGGTCACGACCGCCGACGGCTGGACGATCTCGGGCACCAAGGTGGCGGTGCCGTTCGGCGTCGCGGCCGACGTCCTCGTCGTGCGCGTCGACCTCGACGGTGAGGGTGCGCCGTCGCTGGTGGCCGTCGCCACCGACGCACCCGGTGTGGAGCGAGCCCGCCACGACACGTTCGCGCCGACGCCGTACGCGTCGGTCACGTTCACCGACGTCGCCGTCGGACGCGATGACGTGGTGGGCGACGCCGCGGTGCTCGAGCGCGCGCTCGCGCACCAGACCATCGTCGACACTGCGTATGCGGTCGGCCTCGCGGGTGGCGCGCTCGCGCTCGCGGTCGACCACGCGTCGAACCGCGAGCAGTTCGGTCGGCCCATCGGCGTGAACCAGGCGGTCTCGCACCAGTGCGTCGACATGCGGGTCGAGATCGACGCCATGCGGGTGCTCGCGCTCCAGGCCGCGTGGCGGCTCGACCGGTACGACGCGGACCCCGCGGGTGCGGAACGCGCCGTCGCGCTGGCCAACGCCTACGCGCGCGACGTGCTGCCCGGCATCTTCGCCCGCGCCCACCAGGTGCACGGCGCGATCGGCTTCACCATGGAGTACGACCTGCAGCTGTTCACCCGTCGGGCGAAGGCCTACGAGCTCACCGGCGGGGGAGCCGCCCACCACCTCGAGCAGGTCGCCCGCGCCATCGGGTTGTGACGCTCAGGCGTCGGTCCCCACCGGTGCCGTCATCGTGTTGTTCTTGGACAGGAAGTTGGTCGCGTTGTCCTTGTCGAGGTGTGCGACCTCGGCGTGGGCGTCGAACCCGCCGTACTCGCGCGGGGTGGTGTCGACGTCGGTGGCCTGGGCCCGCAGCGCGCCGACCGTGCACTCCTCGCGGGTGCGGTGCTCGAACGGGTCGAACTGGTACCAGCGGCAGGCGTTCTCCCACGTGACCATGTGGATCTCGTCGTCGGGGAGGCCGACCTCCTCGAGCGACTTCATCAACACCTCGGGCGACTCCGGCCACGTGCTGTCGGAGTGCGGGTAGTCGGCCTCCCACGTGATGGTGTCGACGCCGATCTGGTGGCGGTTGCGCAGGCCGGTGTTGTCGTCGATGAAGCACGTCTGCACGTGCTCGCGGAACACCTCGCTCGGGAGCTGGTCGCCGAAGTCGGCGCCCGTCCACGCGCGGTGGTGGTCGTAGACGAAGTCGGCCTTCTCGAGGAAGTAGGGCACCCAACCGATGCCGCCCTCGGCCAGCGCCATCTTGATCTTCGGGAACTTCTGCATGATCGGCGACCACAGCAGCTCGGCCGCGAAGATCGACGTCTGGAACGGCATCGCGTGGGGGATGACCGAGAACGGCGTGCGGGGCATGAAGTTGGGGAAGCCGCCGAAGTGGAAGACGGCGACGCTGCCGAGGTCGTTGCAGGCCTGCCAGGCCGCGTCCCACTCGGGCCCGTGGATGTCGGCGGTGCCGAAGCGGTGCGGCTCGGAGTGGAACGACACCGCGTGGCAGCCCTTCTCGGCGACACGCGCGATCTCGGTGGCCATCCAGTCGGCGCCGAGCACGAAGCCGCTCAGCGCGAGCGGGATGAAGCGACCGGGGTGGGCGCCGCACCACTCGTCGATGTGCCAGTCGTTGTAGGCCCGGATCATCACCTCGACGAACTCGGTGTCGTCGTTCTGCACGAAGAACTGGCCGCCGAGACCAGGCCACGAGGGGAAGTTGAGCGAGGCGAGCACGCCGTTGACGTTCATGTCGCGGATGCGCTCGTGCACGTCGAACGTGCCCGGCCGGACCTGGTCGAAGCTGGCGGGGTCGGAGCCCCAGCTCTCGCGCGGGCGGCCCTGCACCGCGTTGAGCCCGAAGGTGGCGATCTCCTGGCCCTCGATGAGCCACGCGTCGGTGCCGTTGTCACGGCGGATGACGCGGGGGACCCGCTCCTTGTACTTGGCCGGAACGTGGTCGTGCAGGTACTCGGCGAGCGAGGGCGGCTCCACGATGTGGTCGTCGACGCTGACGAGGATCAGATCTTCCGTGCGCATGCGTTTTCCCCCGGTGGCGCTCGCGGTCGCGGAGCGAGTGCGATCCAGCCTATTCGTACGCAGTGCAACACTGCACGCTCGGTGCGGCGGACCCCTCGGCTCCGGCTCGCGCTACTGGGCGGGAAGGCCGGGGGATCCGCCGTCCCCGGCGCCACCCGCGCGGTAGCCCACAGCCTGGTCGGCCTCGGCCGCGACCCGCACGCCGTACCGGTACGCCAGCATGCCGCCGAGGAAGCCCGACACGCCGAGGAACACGAGCGCCACCGCGCTCAGCACGATCTGCCAGATCGAGGTCTCCATCACGGGTCCGCGCGAGTCGCGCCAGATGAAGGAAGCGACGAACGCGGCGACCACGAGGAGGTTGAGGCACATGTGCAGCAGCCCGGTGCGGAACGCACGTGTCCGGCGCGGGATGTCGAGCAGGTCGAGCAGACCGAACACCGCCGCGAGCAACGCTCCCAGCACGCCGACCGCGATGGCCCACCAGGCGCCGCGCGCGAGCGCGCCGGGCGTGTCGGCCGTCCGCGAGCCGATGTCGAGGACGAGGCTCGTGATCCAGGCGCCGATCGGGATGGTCACCAGGATCGGGTGGAACGGATGCCCGTAGGGCCCGGCGACGACGCTGATCGGGTCCTTCGCCGGCAGCTCGCTGTGCACGTGGTGACGGGTCGTCCGCGGCACCCGGTGAGCAGTGGGAGCGGTCATGACACACCTCCCTGTTGTGCGCGTCGCATGCCCAACCGGGGCCGATTCCAAACACCCGGGGGTGGCGTGACGCCGGGCCCAGAGGCCCGAGCAGGTGATCAGGTGGGTCAGGGCTTGTGCAGCCACCCGGTGGTGACGCCGAGGCCGGCGCCCGGCCCGTCCACCGACCAGTTGCTCACCGAGAGGGTGCGCCAGCCGTCGGCGGTGTCGTTCTGGCTGAGCATGCGGACCGACCCGTTGCCGTTGCCGTCGACGTT
>DASUAS010000075.1:0-7532 GCA_035763625.1 Acidimicrobiia bacterium | reverse complement strand
AATTCGACGTCAGTTCGCCTGGGCCAGTTCGACCGCGCTTCGGGTGAAGTCGGCGAACTGGCGCGGGTGGGTGCGGTGCACGGTGTGGCCGGCGTCGCGGAACCTCACGACGTCGGCGTCGAGCAGTTCCGAGAGCCGATCGGCGGATTGGAAGTCCCAGGGAGTGGTGTCGACGCTGCCGCCCACCAGGCACGGCACGGTGACGTCGGCGAAGTCGAACGGCGCGGTCTCCACGAACGAGAAGTCGCGCGTCATCGAGAGCTCGTCGGCGGCGCGCTGCTCGGGCGTGCGTCGGGCCTGACCGGCGCTCCAGCGCGCCATCATCGGCTTGAGGTCGGCCGAGCGGCGCATCATCTCGTCGTAGGCCGGCCACCAGTCGGTGAAGGGCACGGTCGGCTCGAACACCGCGAGCGACGCCACCAGGTCGGGGCGAAGCACCGCGACCATGAGTCCGACCACTCCGCCGTAGCTGTGCCCCACCACCGTCGCCCGTCGGCCGCGGAGCAGCTCGATCGCGTCGTGCGCGTGATCCACCAACGACGTCGGCGGCGCGTCGTCACGCGACCGGCCCCATCCACGACGGTCGTAGGTGATCACCGTGTGCTCGGGCACGAGCTCCGCCACCAAGCCGTCGAAGCTCGCGAGCGAATCGGTGAGGCCGTGGATCAGCAGCACCACGGGCGCGCCGTCGTCGCCGGCGTGCTCGACCACGTACATCAGACCGCCTCGTCGCGCGACGCGCCGAGCGCGACCGCTCGGCGGACGAAGTCGGCGAAGCCCTTAGGTTGCATGCGGTGCGCGGTGTGGCCGGCGTCGTCGATCTCGACCAGCTCGCAGTCGAGCTCGTCGCGCAGGTGGTCGGTGGCGGCGAAGCGCCACCGGGCCGAGAGCATCCCGCGCCCGACGATCCGGGGGACGGTCAGCTGCTCGGGCGTGCACGGCGCGTCCGCGATCAGGGTGAGCTCGTGGGCGAGCAGCGCCTGCTCGCGCTCCCGCTCCTCCCGGGTGCGGCGGGGCTTGCCTTCGAGCCCGGCGCGGAAGTGGGTCTGCTCGTAGGGCGCCTCGGCGGCGATGGCGTCCATCGACGGCCACCACGGCTTCCATTGCATCGACGGCTCGAAGAGTCCGAGGGCCGCGATTCGTTCCGGCGCGTGCACCGCGGCGAGGAGCGACACAGTGCCGCCGTAGCTGTGGCCGACGACGGTGGCGCGCCGCTCCCCCAGCACGGCCAGCAGATCACGCGCGTGGTCGTCGAGCGACGTCGCGGGAGGGGCGTCGAGCGAGCGCCCCCATCCCCGCCGGTCGTAGGTCAGCACGGTGTGGTCGGGCTGGAGGTGCTCGATCACGCCCTCGAAGCTGGCGCACGAGTCGAACACGCCGTGCACGAGCACGACCACCGGCGCGTCGGGCGCGTCGCTGCGGTGCTCCGCGACGTGGAGTGCGGGGTCGATCATGCGCCGAGGAGCCTACGGAGCGCGGCGGAGGGCGCCCCAACTATCCGTCGATCTCGACCATCGTCTCGTCCTCGTACGCGGGTGCGCGGGGACGGCTCACGATGATCTGGACGATCGCGATCAGCAGCACCACGATGGTCAAGACCCGCTCCGCCAGGGGTACGTCGTAGAACACGGCCAGGATCTGCAGGCTCACGGCGAAGGCCTGCGCGACCAACGGCAGTGCGACGGCCTTCCAGCCGTACACCTCGATCGGATCCAGGCACCCGGGATGTGGAAGCCAGGCTGCGAACGCGATCAGCACGAGGCCGCCGAGCCACAGCGCGTCGAAGATCGTGTCCGAGCTGTACGAGTGGCCGAGCGCGTTCACCGAGTAGACGGCATCGGCGACCCCGAGCGCGGTGAACCCGACGACGAGCGCCAGCCACATCGGACCCGCCCGCCATCCCATGAGTGCCAGCACCCCGAGGGTGGCGCCGACGAGGATCGCGTCACCGAGCGGGTAGGCGAAGTCCACCACGTCGACCAGCGACCCCACGTGCGAGCGGTCGGCGGCAGGCTCGAGGAACAGCGCGACCCACGGGGTGGCGATGACGAGCATCACCACCACGCCGTCGATCCAACGATGCAGCTCGAAGCGCGGGACGCGGTCGCGCACCAGGATGACCAACGCCGCCACGAGGAGCGGGTACCAAGCGAGCCACAGCGCATCCGAGATCGTCGCCGTTCCCTCCGGATCGCCCCGGATCGCCCAGATCGTGTCGCCCAGCGCCCATGCCGCGATCGCCAGAGCCACCAGGATCCAGGCCGCCCGATTGCGCTTCGAACGAAGGGCACCCAGGGCGCAGAGCAGCGCCGCCAACCACTCGGCGCAACACGTGACCCACGAGTCGAGATAGGTGTGGATCCCCTCGCCCCCGAGCCCGACGAGGCCGTGGATCGCGAGCCCGACGACGGCCACGACCAACAACGCGAAGAGCGCCCGCACGGGCCACGGCATGTCGGTGTGGAGCACCGCACGCTGGCGTGTCGTCATGCCGTCGCCGGCGGAGACTGCCACCTCCGCACCCTAACGACCGTGCCACGTAGGGTGACGGCATGGACGCCACGCAAGAGACGATCGACTACATCGCGGTCAGCCGGCTGCACCACGCCTACGCCGACATCGCCACCCGCCGGGCGTGGGACGAGCTCGACGAGGTCTTCGTACCCGAGATCCCGATCACGATCGACCTGCGCGATCGCGACGCGTACGAGTTCGACAACCGTCAGGCGTTCAAGGAGTTCGTGAGCGCGGCGGTCGACCGCTTCGAGTTCTTCGAGTTCGTGATCCTCAATTCGCGCGTGTACCTCGAGCACGGCGGCGACGCCGACGTCGCCGCGGCGCGGATGTACATGAGCGAACTGCGCCAGGACCATGCCGAGCGGCGCTGGACCGCGGTGTACGGCGTCTACCACGACGAGTTCCGTCGCATCGGCGGCCGCTGGTGGTACGTGGCCCGCAACTACTCGTCGCTGGCGCGCCCCGCCCACGACGTCGAGTCGTTCCCGTTCCCCACCGCGGCGCCGTTCTAGGCCGTCGAGGTCGACCGGTCGGCCTTCACGATCCGGACGCAGAGCATCTTCGAGATGTTGAAGAGCAACTTGGCGGCGACGGCGGGATCCTCGGCCACCATCTTCCGCAGCGTGCTCTCGCTGAGGCTCAGCACGCGCACCGAGCCGCTCGCCGCGTACACGTCGACCGAGCGTGGCCGTTCGAGCAGGAACGCCATCTCGCCGAACACCTCGCCGGTGCCGATCACGCCGACGACCTGGTTCCCGGCTCGGGCCTCGAGCGTGCCGTCGAGGACCACGAAGATGTTGCGCGCCACCCCACCCTGCTTGAGCACGCGGTCGCCGGCGGCGCACTCGATGACGTTGCTGCGCGCCAGGCAGCGCTCGACCTCGTCGTCGGTGAACGCGTGGAACGCGGAGATGTCCTGGGCCTCGATCTCGTGCATGGCCGCGAGGAGGTGCAGCGCATAGTCGTCGGCGTCGGTCATGAGCGGGCTCATCACCGCACCGCCGCCGCCGGTGAGGATCTGCTCGACGCAGGCAGGTATCTCCTCGGGCCCGACGTCGACGCCGACGCCGCGGAGGGAGTCCGGGCCCTCGGGGAAGGCGACCAACGGGATGAGGTACCCCGCCTCGGGCGTGTTGATGTTCTTCGCCGCGTACGTGCGTCGACCCTGCCCCAGGTAGAGCGACAGGAGGTGGGGCTCGCAGGCGCTGAACTGGATGCGCACGTCGTGCTCGAGCGCGGTCTGGTTCCGCCGCTCCATCAGCTGGTCGACGAGTCCCGTCCCCCGGAGATCCGGCGTCACCATGACCCGCTCCCCGATGGCGATGTGCTCGTGGGGGAGCTCGGCCAGGAAGGGGGCCAGGCTGTACTCCTCGACCTGTCGCGCCGAGAACCCGTTCCCGCCCCAGCTCAGGCGGGCCGTGCCGACGACCTCGCCGCCGTCACGGGCGTAGAAGATGAAGCTCTGGTCGTCGTCGGGTTCGACGAGGCGGCGGCCCTCGTGGTCGGCGCTGCCCTGGTAGCGACCCATCTCCTCGACGTACACCGAGTACCGGAACCGGTACACGGCTTCCTTGTCTGCATCGCTCTCGGCGAGACCCACCTCGTATGCCATGCGGCGATGGTGGCAGGCGGCGCCGAACCGCGTCGACTCGCGCCGCGACGCCAGGAACGCGGATCAGTGCACGACGCGGTGGTGCAGGTGGACGACCCCGTTGGCGAAGCGGTGCTCGTCGACCAGTTCGAGCTGCGCGTGCACGCCGTCGGGCAACGCCCGCGTCCCGCCGCCGACGAGCACCGGGTTGAGGAAGAGGTGCACGTCGTCGACGACCCCGGCGGCGAACGCGCAAGCGGCGAGGGTCGGGCCGCCGATGCTGACGTCGCGGTCGGCTCCACGCACGAGCGCGCGCACGGCGTCGGCGTCGAAGGCCCCTTCCAAGCGCGTGCGCGGTGTCGTCACCTCGGTCAGCGTGGTCGAGTAGACGACCTTGTCGGCGGCGCGCCACACCTGCGCGTAGTCGTGCATCTCGGGTTCCGCCGGCGACGTCTCCATCGTCTCCCAGACCGCCATGGTCTCGTACAGACGACGGCCGTAGAGGTAGGTGCCGATCGACCGCTCGAGGTCGTTGACGAACGCATGCACCTCGGCGTCGGGCGCGGCCCACTCGAAGTCGCCCTGCGCGTCGTTGACGTAGAGGTCGAGCGACGTGATGCTGCCGAACACGAGCCGCGCCATCAGTTCAGGCGCTCGCCGCGTACGCCTTCACGACCGGCTCGAGCTCGTCGGGCGTCGCGCCGTGCATGATCACACCGTCGCAGCCGAGGTCGAACTGGTTGCGCACCGCGGCGACGCACTGCTCGGGCGTGCCCTTGGCCATCGGTTCGAGCCACTCGTCGGGGATGAGAGTGGCGACGTGCTCGAGCTCGGCGGTGGTGGCCGCGCGGTCGATCGCACCCTGGAACGTCGACACGAACTCGTCGGCTCGGAACCGCTCGAGCGCGGTGGGATCCCAATTGTTGGTGCGCACGAGCAGGTCGCCGTAACCCTGGAGATACGTGGCGAGACGCCCGACCGTCTTCTTGAGCTGCAGATCGGGCGCGATGTGATCGCCGACGGTCGCGAAGCACGACCAGACCTTCACCGCGTCGGGATCGCGGCCCGCCTGCTCGGCCGAGTCCTTCACCGTCTTCACCACCCGGGCGGTCGTCTCGTCGGTGAAGAACGTGTGCAGGACGACCTGGTCGAACGCGCGCCCGCCCAGTTGCAACGAGTTGGGTCCGAACGCCACCAGGCCGAGCGGGATGTCGAGCCCCTCGACACCGTCGAGGTTGAGGTACGGCCACGAGCCGGCTGGGCCGTCGTGGCCGAGGATCACCTCCCCCGCCCACAGGCGTCGCATGAGCCCGACGAAGTCCTCCATCTGGGCGGTGGTGATGTGCGACAGCCCCATGGCGTCCCAGAGCCGGTCGACGCCCCGCCCGATCCCGAGGGTGAACCGACCGCCGGTGAGGCTGTGCATGGTCGACGCGTACGCCGCGGTGATCGTCGGGTGACGGGTGTGGTGGTTCGTGGCCGCGGTGGCGATGGCGATCCGCTCGCTCACCGCGCCGACGGCACCAGAGACTGCGGCCGCCTCCTTCACGTTGAAGCGCTCGGAGATGAAGCAGTGCCCGAGCCCGAGCTCCTCGGCCGCGCGGACCTCCGCGACGAGATCACGGGTCGATGCCGGTGCGCCGGCCAGCGTGTAGAAGCCAAGCTCCTCGAAGTGCGGCAACGATCGATCCCCCTACGATCGTGAGATGTCCGAGCATCCTGTCACACCGGTCTACGCGTTCGACCCCGAGCTGGCGGAGGTCGCGGCGCTGGCGGTGAACCCGCCGCCGGCGGACGCGGTGGCCGCACGTGAGCAGGCGGAGGGGTTGATGGCGTCGCTGTCCCTCGACGTCGACGTCTCCGACCTCGACATCGAGGACCGTGAGATCCCCGGCCCGCCCGGCGACTCCGACGTCACGGTGCGCGTGTACGCGCCGAAGGCACGCACCGCCGCGGCGGTCCCCGCGATCCTGTACATCCACGGTGGCGGGTTCTTCCTCGGCAGCATCGACACCGAGCACGGCGGTGCCGCGCGCCTCGCCCAGGGGCTCGGCGTCGTCGTCGTGTCGGTGGAGTACCGGCTGGCGCCCGAGCACCCGTTCCCGGCCGGCCTCGAAGACTGCTACGCCGCGCTCGAGTGGTTGCACCGCGATGCCGATGCGCTGGGCGTCGATCCGGCGCGCGTGGCGATCAACGGCGGCAGCGCGGGCGGTGGGTTGGCGGCCGGGCTCGCGTTGCTCGCGCGCGACCGTGGTGGTCCGGCGATCTGCTTCCAGTACCTCGGCATCCCGGAGCTCGACGACCGCCTCGACACCCCGAGCATGCGGCAGTTCCACAACACGCCGATGTGGTCGCGTCCGGCGGCGGAGAAGAGCTGGGAGTGGTACCTCGGCGAGGCGCACGGCGCCGACGACGTGTCGCCGTACGCGGCACCGGCCCGCGCCACCGACGTCGCCGGCCTCCCACCCGCCTACATCTCGACGATGGAGTTCGACCCGCTGCGCGACGAGGGCATCCACTACGCGCTCAAGCTCATGGCGGCCGGTGTGTCCGTCGAGCTCCACTCGTTCCCGGGAACCTTCCACGGCTCGGCGATGGTGACCAGCGCGGCGGTCACCATGCGTGAGGCGGCCGAGCGCTTCGTGGTGCTCCGCCGCGCCTTGGGCCTCGAGCGCAGCTGACTCGCTGCGAGTCGCCCGGAGCAACGCGATTTCGCACGGAGACGTTCCAGATCGCGTGGTTTTGGCGTGTCGTAGAGTCCGATCATGCGCGCTGCCGTCCTCAACGAGACCCACGACCTCGAGGTCGCCGAGATCCCCGATCCCTCCCCCGGTCCCGGTGAGCTCGTCCTCCGGGTGACCGCCTGCGGCATCTGCGGCTCCGACCTCAAGCTGCGACCGGCGATGCCCGCCGGCCTCGTGATGGGCCACGAGTTCTGCGGTGACGTCGTCGCGGTGGGAGGCGACACCGAGGGCGACTGGCGCGAAGGCCAGCACGTCACCGCGCTCCCGCTCATCGGCTGCGGGCGCTGCCTCGCGTGTGTCAGCGGTGAGCCCGCGCACTGCACGCAGATCGACATGGTCGGTGTGGGCGGGAGCCCGGGCGCGTTCGCGGAGTACGTGCGGGTGCACACCCGCGAGACGATCGCGCTCCCCGACACGCTCGATCCCGCGCTCGGCGCGCTGGTGGAGCCGCTCGCGGTCGGGTTGCACGCGGTCGAGCGGTCGCTCCCCCGCGCCGGTGACCGCGCGCTCGTCGTCGGCGCCGGGCCCGTCGGCCTGACGCTCGCGATCGACCTCGCGCGCCACGGCACGCCGGTGCTGCTCGTCGACGACGACGACCGGCTGGCGTTCGGCTCGCGCGCGATCTGCTTCGCGAAGCGCTCGCTCGAGATCTGGGACCGCCTGGGGTGCGGCGAAGCGAT
>DASUAS010000074.1:0-11535 GCA_035763625.1 Acidimicrobiia bacterium | reverse complement strand
TCCTCCACGGCCGCCGGGTGATGGTCACCGGAGGCGGCGGCTGGATCGGATCAGAGATCGCCCGTCAGGTCGCCGAGTTCGGACCCGAGCAGCTCGTGCTGCTCGATCACGACGAGACCCACCTCCACGACACCGTGTACGACCTCCAGGGCGTCGCCGAGCCCGAGGTCGTCCTGGCCGACATCCGCGACGCGGCGGTCATCGACGCGGTCTTCCGCCGCTTCCGCCCCGAGATCGTGTTCCACGCGGCCGCGCACAAGCACGTGCCCGTCCTCGAGGACTACTGCTGCGAAGCGGTCCGCACCAACGTGTTCGGCACGCTGAACGTGCTCGACGCGTGCGCGCTCACCAACGTGTCGCAGCTGGTGTGCATCTCCACCGACAAGGCGGCCGCGCCCTCGAGCGTGATGGGCGCGTCGAAGTGGCTGGCGGAGCAGCTCGTGCTCGAGCGCGCCGCGCACGACGGCTACCGCTCGGTGCGCTTCGGCAACGTGCTCGGCAGCCGGGGCAGCGTGATCCCCACGTTCCGCAAGCAGATCGCGGCCGGTGGTCCGGTGACGGTCACCGATCCGCGCATGACCCGCTACTTCATGAGCACCGACGAAGCGGTCCGGCTCGTGCTGCTCGGCGCCGCGCTCGGCGGCGACCACCAGGTGCTCGCCCTGGAGATGGGTCAGCAGGTCAACATCTACGCCCTGGCCGAGCGCATGATCCGCCTCTGCGGCCTCCGGCCCCATGACGACATCGCGATCAAGGTCACCGGGCTGCGGCCGGGCGAGAAGCTCTCGGAGACCCTCACCTCGTCGGCGGAGTGCAGCACACCGTCCTACGGCGACCTGCTGCACAGCATCGAGCCGGTGCGGCTGGGGAGCGAGCGACTCGAAGCCGCGCTCGAGGAGCTCGAGCAGCTCGCCATCAACGACGACCACGTCGGCGCCCGGGCCGCGTTGCTCGCACTGACCCGACCCGTCGCGGTCGACGTCGAGCCGGCCGGGCCCGCCTCGGATCGTCCGTTGCACGCGCCCTAGGCACTCCCGGGCCGCGCGCCCGATATGCGGCCTCCCGCGTACGATGCCTCGATGCTGACAGCGGGGCCGGTGGCCGTCTCGACGGCCAACCGCTGGTTGCTGGCCGGCATCGTCGCAGCCGTCGTCGTCCTGGTGCTCGCGTCCTACGCACGCGCCAAGAGCCGTCGCGGCCGCTCACCGCGCCGCGGCACCCGACGTCGTGCGGGCGCACTGATCGCGCTCGGTCCCTTGATCGGGCTGGTGTTCGCTCCCGACCTCGGCGACCTCACGCTCCTCGTCGCGCTGGGCGCGATCGTGCTCGCCCTCGCCGGCGCCGCCATCGAACGCACCGAACGGGCCGAGGCACGAACCTGGCTGGTCATCGCCGCGGCCGGCGTCGTCGCCGTCGCCGCGGGCGCCCGCCTCGGGCCGACCGGGGTCGGCGTGTTCGACGTCGTCGGCGCGTTCCTCTTCGTCGTGGTCGTGATGAAGTCGATCGACGGCCTCGGCAACACCGACGGGCTCATCGCGTCGATCGGCCTGATCGCCGGCGCCGCGCTGTTCGGCATCGCCGCCTTCGCCCATCAGGACGGCCTGGCCAGCGTGCTGGTCGGGTTCACGGCCGCGTGCTTCGCCTTCCTCGCCTTCAACATGCGGCCGGCGTCGCTGTTCGTCGGCCGCGGCGGTCGGCTCGGCATCGGGTTCACGCTGGCGGTCGGTGCGCTCGCGGTGGATCCCGTCGCGGTGTCGTGGCGCCAGTTCACGACGCCGTTGATCCTCCTCGGCATCTTCGTGCTCGACGGCTGCATCGTGGTGGGCTATCGGCTCCGCCGGCGCCGTTCCTTGTTCGACCACCGCAAGGACCACGTGCTCCATCGTCTGGTCGCGTTGGGCTGGACGACCACCGAGGCGGTGACGTTCCTGACCATCGCGCAGCTGTTCCTCGCGGTCGTCGCGCTCTTCACCGCCCGCGGCGTGTTCCCGTGGTGGCTCACCGCGCTCAGCGCCGTCATCGTCCTCATGACCGTCGGCATCGAAGCCGGGCGGGCGCGCCTCGAACGGGAGCCGGCCCGCGGCATCACCGGATGGGCGTGGTTGATCATCGGTCTGCTCGTGGTGTGGCTCGTGGCGGCGACGGCTCCGCTCGCGCTGGCCGCGAACGACACCGTCGACCTCATGCAGCGAGGGCGCGAGGAAGCGACGCAGGCCCTCAACGCAGCCCGCGACGGCGACACCATCACCGCGCGCGGCGCGTTCGAACAAGCCGCCGGTTCGTTCCGCGACGCACGCGACAAGCTCGACGGTCCACTCACGAGCACAGGGCGCGGGATCCCGTTCCTCGCTTCCAACGTCAAGGCCGCGCAGACCCTGGCCGACATCGGCACCGATCTGGCGAATGCCGGCGAATCGCTGACCGCCGCCGTCGATCCCGATGCACTGCAGGTCGTCGACGGCCGGCTCCCGGTCGAGGAGGTGCGCAAGGTCACCCCTGAGCTCGAACACGGCGCCGCGGTGCTGGCCGACGCACGCACGCGCCTCGACGACCTCCGTAGCGATCCGTATCTCGTCGAGCCGGTGCGCGATGCGGTCGACAAGGTGTACGGCCAGCTGGCGCGTGCGGATCGCGAGGCCGGTCACACCGCCGCCGCCGCTCGCCTCGCGCCCGCCATCTTCGGCGCCGACGGGGATCGGACCTACCTCCTCGTCACCCAGAACAACGCCGAGTCGCGCGCCACCGGCGGGTTCATCGGCAGCTACGCGCTGATCACCGCGCACAACGGCAAGCTGCACGTCGGCGACATCATCCGCACCAACACGTGGAACACCGCGGTGCGATCGCAGGACGACGTGCAGACGGGAGCGCCGCTCGACTACACCCGCCGCTACGGCCAGTACCTCCCGCAGACCAACTTGCAGAACGTGAACCTCTCCCCCGACTTCGCCAGCGTCGGCAAGGTGCTCATGAACCTCGCGCCCCGCGCGGGACTGCCGAAGGTCGACGGCGTGCTCTCGGTGGATCCGGCGGGCCTGGCCGCGCTGTTGCAACTGACCGGCCCGGTCACCGTCGCCGACTGGCCCACGCCAATTGACAGCGGCAACGTCGTCAACGTGACGCTGCGTGACGCCTACGCCGCGTTCGCCGACACCCCCGATCGCGCCGACTTCCTCGGCGACGTCGCCAAGGCCGCGGTCGACAAGGCGACGTCGGACTCGTTGGGCAAGCCCGCCAAGATCGCCAAGGTGCTGGGCAAGGCGGCCCACGAGGGCCACCTCGATCTCACCTTCGCCCGCCCCGAGGAGCAGACGCTGGCGGTCTCCCTCGGCGTGTCGGGCCGGGTCGATCCCGTCCGCTCCGACTACAGCGCGGTGACGACGTCGAACTTCGCCGGCAACAAGATCGACTACTACCTCGATCGTTCCGTCGACTACCGCGTGAAGGTGACCCCGAACGACAGGCGCGACGAGGCCCGCGTCGACGCCGATCTCTCCATCGACCTGAACAACACCGCGCCCGCGAGCGGCCTGCCGGAAGGCGTGATCGGCCCCTTCCTGCCCGACCGCTTCGTCGCCGGCGAGAACCGCACCCTCCTGTCGATGTACTCGCCTCTGCAGTTCCAGAGCGCGACCGTCGACGGCAAGGCGACGTCGATCTCGCCCGGTCGGGAGCGCAAGCGCAACGTGTACTCCTTGATCGAGTCGATCCCGTCGAAGACGACCACCACGACAACCGCCAAGCTCGCGGGGACGGTCAAGCTGCGCCAGGGCTGGTACACGCTTCGAGTCCGCGCCCAGCCGACGCTCAACCCCGATCAGCAGCACGTGTCCATCGACGTACCGACGGGCTGGAAGATCGACAAGGCGCCGGGCATGCAGATGGACTTCGCACGCCGGGCGAGCGCGAACGTGACCCTCACGCAGTCGGCGAGCTTCCGCGTGCACATCGTGCCCGACTCGGGCGCGCAGAACCTCTGGGACCGGTTGGTCAGCGGCTCGTAGGCTGGGCGCGATGGCGGGCGGCGACGAGGGCGACGGCGAGCACATCGCGATCCTGGTCGTGTGCACCGCCAACCAGTGCCGATCCCCGCTCGCCGCGGTCGCGCTCCAGGAGCGCGCCGACGCGGCGGCGCTGCCGATCCGGGTCCGTTCCGCCGGCGTGTCGGCCGTACCGGGCATCCCGGCGACCCCACCCACCGTCGATGCCGCACGCAAGCTGGGGCTCGACCTGAGCGAGCACGCGAGCGTGCCCCTCGACCCCGACGACATCCGTGCCGCGGACCTGGTGATCGGGCTCGAGCGCAGACACGTGCAGGAGATCGTGCTGCGCGATTCGCACGCGTTCGGCAAGACCTTCACGTTCAAGGAGCTCGCGCGCCGGGGAGTTGCACTGGGTCCGCGCGCGCCCGGCGAGCCGCTCGACGCGTGGCTGGCGCGCGTGCACGCGGGGCGCCGCCCGATCGACCTCGTGGGTGCGTCCGCCGACGACGACGTCGCCGATCCCACCGGCTCGAACGCGGTCGATCATCGCAGCACCGCCGAAGAGCTCGACGGGCTCAGCGAGACCGTGCTCGCGTTGCTGTTCGAGTGACGTCAGTCGGGCGGCGTGGGTTCGGGCACGAACATCTCGGCCTCCGCCGCCGCACCGTTCCCGTTGGCCTGCACCGGGTGAGCGGTCGCACGCGGGTTGTGCGGAGCACCGCCCGGACCACCACCCGGACCAGCACCCGAGGGCACCCGACCGGGTTGGTAGTAGTAGTAGTAGTCGTTCGAGGCGGCGGCGACGCCGGTGAGCACGACCCCCGCCAGCGGGACGTCCAGCCGCGTCAAGAGCTCGATGCTCTGCTCCGCGTTGTCGTACTTGGTGACTCCCACGCGCGCGACGAGCACCAGCATGTCGGCCGAGGAGACCAGCTCGACGGCGTCGTTGGCGGTCAGCAGCGGCGCGGTGTCGAGCAGGATCACGTCGAAGCGGCCCCGCGCGGCCGCGACGACCTGCCGTTGCGCAGCCACCACCTGCGAGGGGTTCGACGCCGGATCGTTGAGCACGTTGGTGACGATCTTGACCCCCGGGACGGCCGTCTCGTGCACCCGACGCGGCTCGTCCTCGACGCCGAAGAAGCGATGGATCGTCGGTCGGCGGAAGTCGCAGTTGACCACGAGCACCGACGAGCCCGCCTCGGCGAACACCGCGGCGAGGTTCGCCGCCGTCGTCGTCTTGCCTTCGCCCGGAGCCGCCGAGGTGATCATGACCACCAACGGCTCGTCGTGCTGAGGCTCGAACAGCGTGTCGCCGAACGATCCGCCGTTCACTCCGTTGGTCGGCCGGTGGCCCGTCCCGCCGTGCTCGGCCTCCATGGCGGCGCGGGTGAAGAGCAGGCTCGAGCGCACCGCGCGAAACGCCTCGGTGTAGCGCGACAACGGTGCGGTGTTGGCCACGATCTCGTGGTCGCGCTGCTGCGTCTTCTTGACCTGGGGCACCTCGGCGATCACCGGGAGCTGGAATGCGGCTTCGGCCTCGGCGCGCGAGCGGACCCGGCGATCGAGACGCTCGACCAGGAACGCGACGCCGACACCGAGCAGGAAGCCGAGGAAGGCGCCGATCAGGCCGCGTGAGACCGGCCCACCGGCGATGGTCGAGCTCGACGTCGAGACGACCGCGTCGTTCGACGAGTTGGAGCTCGTGTCGGTGGTGAGGTTGTTGCGCGAGGTGGCCCCGAGGTCGAGCCGAGAGCTGTACTCGCTCTTGTCGATCGGCACCGCCTGCGCCTTCTGCAGCGTGCTGAACGCAGAGGTGGGCGGGCCTTGCGCCGCCTGCGCCGAGTACGAGTCGTAGGTGAGGCTGTACTGGTTCTGCAGCGCCTGGAGCTGTGCCTTCAGCTGCGGCGCGTTGGGTGGGTTCGTCGCGATCTGCGCGATCAGCGGGTTGATCTGGTCGTTCAGGTTGTTGAGCCGCGTCTGCAGCTTCTCGGTCGCGTTGCTGTAGGCCTGCTGACCCTTCTGGTCGAGGACGTTGACGAGCTCCGACGCGAACGTGTCGGCCAGCGTCACGGCTTCGTCGGCGGTCGGTTCGGCAGCAGTGATCGCGATGGTGGAGGTGCTGCCGTTGGTCGTGGTGACGATGTGCTCGGCGAGCTGCTGGCCGGACTGGTCGCTTCCGAGCTTCTTCGCCACCGCGTTGGGCACGTCACCCGTGGTCGTGAAGATCGCGACCTGGTCGAGGCTCTGGAACGGCTGCGCGACCGTGTTCGATCGTTGGGACAGGTCGACGACCAGGGTCGTCGTCGCCTTGTAGAAGGTCTTCGAGTCGGTGGAGGTCTTGCTCACCGCGGCGGAACCCGCACCGAGTGCCGCACCGGCCACTGTGAGCGCGAGGATCAGGACCCAGTGGCGCCGCAGCGTTCGAAGGATGGCGAGAAGTTCCATGGAAGATGCTGCCCGGAGGGATGGTCGCGCGAGGGCGTCACAGCTTAACCCTTCGGGGGATGGCCACTGTCCGCGGCCACCTCGAGGGCGCCGATGCCCTCCAGCAGGTCCACCAGCGTGCTCACGTCGGCGGCGACGACGGAGGGGTCGGCGTCGTACCGGGGGGCCAGCATCTCGGTCAGCGCGTCGACGGAGCGCCAGGTGTCGAGCAGCTCCCACACGGCGATCCCGGTGCCCCCGAGCGTGATCGGCTCGTCGGCACCGGTCGGCAGCACCACGACCGCGTCGAGCGAGCGTCGCCAGAGCACCGTGGGACTTCGCCGGAAGGGATCAGCGCCCGAGATCATGCGCTTCGTCCGCTTTGCACCGGTCGATGCCCTCGAGGAGGCCCTCGGCGCCGAGCTCTCTCACCACGGCCAGGGTGTCCGCCGACACCTGCTCGACCGGGAGCTCCAGCACCTCACCGATCTCGAGCGCCAGGCCCCGAACGTCGACCACGCCGTCGAGGCAGTTCCAGATCAAGGTGGCGGTGTGGTTGAGCAGGTGGAGCCGATTCGCCTGCTCGTCGAGGACGACTGCTTCCCCGTCGAGCTCCTCGACGTAGGCGTGTCGGGAGCGGACGGGGACCGATCGCTCGTCGAGCGTCTCGGGCGATCGCAGCTCAGGCACGGTCCTGCCCTCCGCCGTCTTCCACCAGCTTGGTGATCAGCGCGCACGCCTCGTCGAGGTCGCCGACCGCGAGCCGGAAGCACCGCGCGCCGCGCACGACCTCGGCGAGGCGCGCCAACGACCGCCGCGGATGGTCTCGGAAGTCGAACGTGTTGGTCGCGAGCTCGAGGAGCCCCGCCGCCCGCGACCGCGGCGCGAGCTCGGTGACCGCGTCGGCTTCGTACTTCGGGAAGACGATGAGCCGCGCCCGACACGGTGTGCCCACGGCTCCCGGGCGGATCGCGTCGGGTGGCACCTGCCACTGGTCCTCGGGAGGGCCGTCGTCGCCCGGCGCGGGGGCGGGCTCGAGCTCGGGAAAGAGGTGCTGCGAACCGGCGTCGATCGAGAGCGGCTTCGGATACGGCTCGATGGCTCCGGTGTCGTCGCCGAACACGACGGCCTCGTCGCTGAGGTACGCGAAGCCGGCGCGCACCAGCCCCGCGGTGAGGGTCGTCTTGCCCGACTCCGGATCCGCGGGGAGGACCACGCCCACGTCGTCGCGCTGCACGCCGCCGGCATGGCACATGACCGCGTAGTCGGCGTCGATCGCCATCCGGTTCAGGTGGTGGACGAAGCTCCCCGCGAGCGTCCCGAGGTGCTCGCTCGAGGCGACCACTTCCTCGCCGTCACCGTCGACGTCGATGCGGACGATCTCGGTCGACCCCGGCGCGCTGTGCTGCGCGGCGGGCCGCACGAGGTACTCGTGCTCGACCGACGCCGGCTCGGGGAAACCCGAGAGGACGCCTTCGAGGTACCGGCCGATCGGAACCGACTCGGCGTGGATGCGGAAGTCGTGGGCCAGCGCGTGGAAGCCGCGACTTCGGAAGGCCTTCGTCATCGAACGATCCGACTCCACGCGCGCTGCGCATGCGATCGCAGGGTCATCCCACGAGCCTCGAGGTACTCCCGCTGGGGAAACGTGATCGCCCGAACGTAGGCCAACCGGTCACCGGTCCCGGACAGGACGAGCACCGCAGCGAGATGCCGGGTGAACGCACGCGCCGGGCCCTGGTGCGCGGCCAGGAGCAGACGCTCACGCCGCGTCGGCTCGTACCGGAACGCCCACTCGACGACCGGAGGACGATCGGTGAGCGCCAGCTCGGTCCAGGTCGTCACGATGGCGCGCGCGACGACCGCCTCCGCCTGCCAGCGACGCGCCATGGTCAGGACGTCGAGGATGTGCGGTTGCTCCTTCACGATCAGCTGCGCCACGTCGCGCAACGACATCAGGCGCGGGGGCCAGTCGCCGAACGCCGCCGCGTAGCACGCATGCAGCAGGCGCTGGGGCTGCGGGAGCGCATCGAGCTCGTGACCACCGAGCGGGAAGTGGTACGGGGGTGCGAACAGGTCCGAGAGCTCGACGGTGAGGCCGTAGGCGCCCTCGACGAAGGTCCGGTGCACGTCGAGCTCGATGGCCCCCACTCTGATCATCGCCTCCTTGCCGAAGCGATCGTCGAACCCGCGCCGGAGCTCCGGCGGCGCTCCCGGAGCGTCGAAGCGGTCGGCGAGCACCTGCGCCGCAGCTCGGAGTCGGTTCGCGGGAACGAGCACGTCGACGTCACCGAAGACGCGATCCGACGGATCGGGATACGCGGTGTGGCTGAGCGCGACGCCCTTGAGCACGCGGGACTCGATGCCGGCGCGGTCGAGTGCGATCGTCGCATCGATGAGCAGTCGCTCCACCCGCAGCGCGTGCGTGAGCCAGCCGCGGAACACCGTCTCGATCCGCGCCCGCTCGTCCTCGGTCACGACGCACACGCCGTCGCGGACGGCGCGGGCGAGCAAGCCGATCAGCCGCTCGCGCTCGCACTCGCTGACGAGCGACTCGAGCTCGAGCGCCATCGCTCCGAGGTCGTGGCTCGACGGCAGCCCGTACGCGGCCACCGCGGCGCCGGCGGCCGTCATCAGAGCAGCGGCGGCTCACCCGCGGGCTCGTGCGGGAGCGACGATCCGTTCGGCGCGGCGCCGTTGGTCGCGCCGTTCGAATCGCCGTTCGAATCGCTGCGCCGGTACGACCGCTTCTGCTTGCCTCGTCCGGGGACCGTCTGGGCCCGTTGGTAGTAGTAGTAGTAATCGTTCGAGGGCTGCTCGCTGGCCATGAGCACGACACCCCCGAGCGGAGCCTCGAGCCGAGTGAGGATCTCCATGGACCGCTCGGCTCGGTCCGAGGTGGTCACGCTCGCGCGAGCGACGAGCAGCACCAGGTCGACGACTGCGGCGGCCTCGATCGCGTCGTTGGCGGTGAGCATCGGCGCGGTGTCGAGGATGATCACCTGGAAGCGCTGCCGCGCCGCGGCCACGACCTGACGCTGGGCGGCCACGATCTGCGCCGGGTTCGCGGCAGGATCGTTGAGCACGTTGGTGACGATCTTGAGATTGGGCACCTTGGTCGACTGCACCGTCCGCGGGATGTCCTCGACACCGAAGTGCTGATGGATCGTGGGACGCCGGAAGTCGCAGTTGACGATCAAGACGTCTTCGCCGGCCGCGGCGAAGATGGCCGCGAGGTTGGCGGTGGTCGTCGTCTTGCCTTCACGCGGTGACGCCGACGTGACCATGATGACGAGCGGCTCGTGCTGCTGCTCCTCGTAGAGCCCCTCCACCGCGCTCGCGGGACCAGTCGGCGCGTTGCTCAGCGCGCTCGACCGCTGGAAGAGCAGCGAAGTCCTGATGGCGCGGAAGGCATCGGCGGCGCGCGACTGCGGATGGGAGAACGCAACGAGCTCGCGCGACTTGGCCTGCGCTCGCGTGAAGACAGGGATCTCGGCCAACACCGGCAAACCGAACGCGTCCTCGGCGTCGCGCCGGGTGCGGATCCGATGGTCGAGTCGATCGGCGAAGACGGCGAGGCCGATGCCGACCAGCAGCCCGAGCAGCCCGCCGAGGACCCCTCTCGACGTCGTGCCCTCGAAGACCGACGAGCTCGCGGGTGGCGTCAGGGCCTGCGTCGCGGTCGCCGTCGAACCCTGCGCATCCGCCCGGAGATGGTTCTGGCCCAGCGCACCGAGGTTGAGGCGGGCGCGGTACTCGCTCTCCTCGATCGGGATCGACTGCGCCTTCTCCAGCGTGGAGAGCTTGCTGGTCGGAGCGCCGGCCGAGGTGAGCGACTGGAGCTGCCCGTACACGTCGTAGTACTGGTTCTGCGTCGCGTCGTACTGCCGCTGCACCGTGTCGAAGTCGGGGATCCGCGGCTGGGCCGCGAGCTGGGCCAGGAATCCGTTCGCCTGGTTCTTCAGATCGCCGAGGTGCGCCTGGAGATCGTCGCGGGTCGCGTCGTACTTGGCGGTGTCGCGTGCGACGAGGCTGGCCTGGATCTGCTTGGCGAACTCGTCGGCGAGGACGGTGGCACGGTGGGCGTTGGCGTCGACCGCGGTGATGTCGAGGGTGGTCGTCACGCTGTTGGTGGTGGTGATGATCTGCTCCGCGAGCTGGCGGCCGATCTCGTCGGTCCCGAGCGCCTTGGCGACCTGATCGGGGACATCGCCGGAGGTCACCAACACGGCGATCTGGTCGATGTTGTTGACCACCGACGGCACCGGGCTCGACGACGAGCTGTCGTAGATCAGGGTGTTGGTGGCCTTGTAGTAGGTGCGCGACTTGCCCGCGTTGGTGTCGAAGGCAGTCGAAGCAACCCCGAGCCCGACCCCGATGAGCACGCACACCACGACGATCCACCAGCGCCGCCGCAGCATGCGGAAGTAGGAGAGAAGATCCATCACCCTCTACCGGGGAGCCTGCACGTCCGGAGACCGACGGGGCACTCTACCGCCCACTCGCTCCGGCTTCGGCCTCTCCCGGCCGCCGCTCGCCCCTCGCCGCTGCACCAGTGGCGGGACGCACAGCAGGACGAACACGAAGGGCATGACCTGCGAGCGCTGCCTCGACAGGATGCCGAAATTGCTCACCGTCCCGAGGGCGAAGATGAACAGGAGGATGTAGACGACGGCCATCGTGACGTAGGGGTCGGATCGGAGACGTCGTGGAATCGACAGGAGTCTTCGCCACGACGCGGCAGCGAGCACGATGAGCCCCAGTCCTTCGAGCGCGGCACCGAGCTGGTCGGCGGCGTGAGCCTCGAACGGGAAGGGGCGGACCATGATCGTGACCGCGGCGATGGCGTAGCCCACCGGCTGTTCGGGATTCGACGCAGTGAACTGCGAGCCGCCCTGCGCGGTCTGGGTGCTGTTCCGCTGCAAGGCCGAGTCGACCGATGCGTTGACGTCGTTCGACGACAAGAGATCACCGGTGCGGTTCACCAGCACCGCCCCGAGCAGGAGCAGGATCACCAGGCCCGCGACCTTCGCCACCGAGCCCGGGGTGATCGTCCCCGGTCGTGCGTCGGATCGTCGCCCGATCAGAAGAGCGAACGCGAACCCGAGGAGCTCCATGAGCGCGATGT
>DASUAS010000073.1:0-9667 GCA_035763625.1 Acidimicrobiia bacterium | reverse complement strand
GGGCAGCTCGTCGGCACGTAACAGGTTGCGGCGCCGGAGCTCGGCCGGATCGATCCCGCTCTCGCGCGCGGCCATGTCGAGCAGCATCTCCCGCGCCAGGGTCTCGAACTGCCACGGCCCGCGGTACGCCGTGCGCCCCGCAGTGTTCGTGTACACGGTCTTCGCGGTGAAGCTCGCCTTCGGGACGCGGTACGGACCGGGGAAGAGTGCACCGACGGCGGCCGCGGTCATCACCGGCCACGGTGTCGGGTAGGCACCGCAGTCGGACGTGAAGTCGATGCCGACCGCCTGGATGACGCCGCCGTCGTCGAGGGCGATGCGCACGTCGGCGGACTCGCGACGCGACTTGCCCGCGGCGAGCAGGTTCTCGCGGCGGTCCTCGACCCACTTGACCGGCGCGCCGAGCACGTACCCGGCGATCATCACGCACATCTCGTCGCGTTGCACCATGATCTTCTGCCCGAAGCCGCCGCCCGTGTCGCGCATGACGACCCGGATGTGATGCTCCGGCAGCCCGAGCAGACGCGAGCAGAACAGACGCACCTCGTGGGGCGACTGCGTCGCCGCGTAGATGGTGAGGTCGCCGGTGCCCGTGGCGTGGTCGACCACGAGCCCGCGTCCCTCCATCGGCAGCGCGACGTACGCCTGCTGCGAGATGGTCGCGCTCACCGCGTGCGGCGCCGACTCGAAGAGCTCGTCGAGCGCGGCGCCCGGGAGGCCGGCGAGCTCGCCGATCAGGTTCGATCCGTGCTGCTCGTGCACGAGGTCGGCCGCATCCGGCGCCCCGACGTAGTCGATCACCGCGGGCCGCGGCTCGTACTCGACGTCGACGAGCTCGGCCGCGTCCTCGGCGAGGTAGAGCGAGTCGGCGACGACCAGCGCGACCGGATCACCCACGAAGCGCACCTCGTCCTCGGCCAGCGGCGGGCGGGGCGTCTCCGGACCGCGCGGGCCGATCGACGTGTGCCACTGCTCCTTGGCGTGCGGGTTGAGGTCGGCGGCCGTGAACACCGCCCGCACCCCCGGTGCCGCGAGGGCGGCGGTGGTGTCGATCCCGCGGATCGCAGCTCGCGCCAACGGACTGCGCACGAAGCAGACGTGCAGCATCCCGGGTAGGCGCACGTCGTCGACGTAGGTGCCGTGGCCGGTGAGGAGACGAGCGTCCTCGACCCTCGCCACCCGCATCCCCGAGTACCGCGCGGCACCGGCCATCGGCGCGCCCCCCTGTCCTCGTCGCAGTTGGGCGACCGCCCAAAACACGTACCCTACCCGTGTGGTCGCCACCCGTCGCCTGGGCACCGAGACCTCCGAGACCCGCGCCGGACTGCTCGACGCCACCGAGCAGCTGATGCTCGACTCGGGGTACGCGGCAGTGAGCTCGCGACGTGTCGCCGCCGTCGCGGGAGTGCGGCCCGCGCTCGTCCACTACTACTTCCGCACGATGGACGACCTCTTCCTCGCGACGTTCCGTCGTCGCGCCGAGGAGGCGTTCGCGCACCAGCAGCGCGCGCTGCGATCGCCTCAGCCGCTCTGGGCGCTGTGGGAGGTGAGCCGCGATCCGCGCGGCAGCGTGCTCACGATGGAGTTCGCCGCGCTCGCCAACCACCGTCCCGCGATCCGGGCCGAGATCACGGCGGCCGCCGAACGCATCCGCTCGCAGCAGGTGGAGGTGCTGCGCGAGGTGCTCGCCGGCCACAGTGTCACCGTCGACGACTGCCCGCCGGTCGTCGCCGCGGTGCTCATCGCGGGGATCTCGATGCTGCTCGCACTGGAGCAGGGGTCCCTCGGCATGTCGACCGGCCACGGCGAGACCATCGCCTACGTCGAGGGCTACGTGCGGCGACTCGAAGGCGATCGGGTCACCGAACGGTGAGCACGTGCGCGCCGGGAGCTCCGGCGCGCACGTGCCCGCCCGTCTCGATCAGCTGCCGAACTTCGGCAGGATCGGGTAGGTCTTCGTGGTGCAGGTGAACGGCTGCACGATCTGGAACGCGGTGCCGTCGTCGTACTCGAGCGTCGAGCAGGCCTGCTGGCCGAACTTGAACGACTTCGGGTAGACGGTCGGCCCGACCGTGCCCTTGATCTGGTACGTCATCTTCGCCGCCGCCTTCTGCACGGAGGCGGAGGTGAGCGTCTTCGACGACTTGAGCGAGCTCTGCACGGCCTTGATGAACATGTCGGCCGCGAAGTAGCCCGCGGACAGCGCCAGCGACGGCTTCGTCCCCGGCTTGTAGGCGTCGACCTGCTCGTTCATCGTCTTGACGCCGGCCGCGTCGGACTCGAACCCGGCGAACTGCAGGAAGACGTAGGCGCCCTTCAGTGGCTTGATCAGGAGCGGCGAGTAGAAGGGCGACAGGTACGTGCCCGTGTAGCCGCTGCTGTTGATCAGACCGGTGAGCGAGAGCGCGCTGGTGGGCGCGATCGACGTGTAGATCACGTCGGGTGCCTTGCCGTCGTTCGACGTGAGGAGCGTCTGCGCATACGGCGAGTAGTCACCGACGACCGCCGGCGGCCCCGGGAACGCTCCCTTCGCGTACACGACCTTGAAGCCGGCGCCCGTCGCGGTCGACGCCGAGCTCTGGACGCTGTCCTTGCCGGAGGTGGTGTCGGTGCCGAGCAGCGCGAGCGTCGGGTTCGTGACCCCCTTGGTCGCGAGCTCCTTCTTCAGCAGCTCCCACTGGACGCCGGGCAGACGCTTCGGGTTCGGCGGGATGAGGCAGCCGTACGCGCTGAGGCCGAATCCCGGGCTTCCCGAGGTGCAGTAGGTCGGGTCGTAGCCGACACCGAACCACGGGATCTGCTGCTGGGTCAGGTAGTCGGAGGGCGTCACGACCGACACCGCCGGGACGATCGCGAGCACGCCGTCCTGGGTGACGAGCCGCCGCGCCTCCGACAACGCGGTGTTCGGGTCGTTCTTGTCGTCGGCCAGCTCCTTGTAGTCGAAGGTGTAGCCCTTCACCTCCTTGTTCTGGTTCGCGGCCTGGAAGCGAGCGGCGGCACCGGTGTCGGCGTCGCCGAACGTCTGGACGTAGCCGAGCCCGGCGACGGTGATCTTCCCGCCCGACGCGGTCGCGACCCGCGGTGTGGCCGCGCCGCCGGCGGCAGGCACGAGCAGCGCGGCCACGAGCCCCGCGACCACTGCGGCGACCAGCACGACACCGATGCCGTGCCTCTTCCTCGACAGATCCATGTTCCCCCCTCGATCGAAGTCGCCCGGACTGCCCGAGCGGTCTCGGCGCACGGCTCGGATCGAGCCGGCCGCAAAAGTTCTACATCATTTGACGACCCCGATAGGGTGCAGCAGCCGTCAGACTGGCGCGAGCGACCGGTCTCGGCGCCGGACAGAATGGAAGCACCGGACCCCCGAGCGGCGCTCGGGCCCGGACAGCCACCACCTGGGGGGGAACCACGGTGACTGCCACGTCCGTCCACGGTCAGCCCGCTTCGGCGTCGGACGACGAGCTCATGGTGCGCCTCTCCGACGTCACGGTCCGGTTCGGCGGGATCACGGCGCTCGACGGGCTCAGCTTCGACGCCCGCCGGCGCGAGGTCCTCGGCATCATCGGGCCCAACGGCGCGGGGAAGACGACGTTGTTCGACGTGATCGCCGGGGTGCGCCAGCCCAACGAGGGCACCGTGGTGCTCGACGGGCGCGACGTGACCTCCCGATCGAGCATGTGGCGCGCCCGCAACGGGTTGCGCCGGACCTTCCAGCGGGTGCAGGCGTTCGGCTGGCTGACGGTCGAGGAGAACGTCCTCGCCGCGCTCGAGTGGCGAGGCGGGGGCGGGGGCTTCGTCGCCGATCTCGTGTACTTCCCCACCCGGCGTCGACGCGAGCGAGAGCGGCGGGCACGCGTCGACGAGGTGCTCGAGCGATGCGGGCTGACCGCGGTGCGGCGCGAGCTCTCCGGGTCGCTGCCCATCGGTGTCGCCCGCATGGTCGAGCTCGCCCGGGCGATCGTCGACGAGCCCCGGGTCCTGCTCCTCGACGAGCCCGCCTCCGGCCTCGACGAGACCGAGACCGCACGACTCGGTGAGCAGATCCAGTCGGTGCGCGCCGACACGGGGTGCACGATCCTGCTCGTCGAGCACAACGCCGGGTTCGTCATGCAGCAGAGCGATCGGGTGCTCGTCCTGAACCTGGGGACGGTCCTGGCGCACGGATCTCCGTCGGAGGTGCAACGCAACCAGGCGGTGCGCGACGCGTACCTCGGTGACACGCAGGGACCGGAGACGAGCGATAGATGAGCGAATTCTGGAACCTCGTGTTCTCGGGTCTCGTGACCGGCGCGATCTACGGGATCATGGCGTCGGGCCTCGTGCTCACGTACACGACGTCGGGGATCTTCAACTTCGCCCACGGCGCGGTCGCGTTCGCCACCGCGTACCTCTACTACCAGCTGAACACCGGGCTCGGCCTCCCGATCGTGCCCGCGCTGATCATCGCGGTGTTCGTGTTCGCGCCGCTGCTCGGGCTGCTGCTCGACGTCATCCTGCTCCGCCGGCTGGCGACGGCGCCCGTGTACGCGCGCATCGTCGGCACCATCGGCCTGCTCGTCGCGCTGCCCGCGTTGGTGCAGTGGCTGGTCATCGCGCTGGGCAACGACGTCCTCAACCTCGGGTTCGAGGGCAACCAGGCGATCAACGAGGGCGTGCACGTGCCCGGTGTCGGCCCGACCCCGCACGACTCCTACAAGATCGGCGGCGTCGTCCTGAACTCCGACCAGATCGCGGTGTTCGTCGTCGCCGCGATCGCGGCGATCGTGCTCTGGTTCGTGATCCGTCGTACCCGGGTGGGGCTCGAGATGCGCGCGGTCGTCGATCGCGAGTCCTTGGCCCGCATCCGCGGCGTCAACGCGGCGCGCACGTCGGCGGCGGCCTGGATCATGACCATGGTCCTCGCCGGCCTCGGCGGCGTGCTCATCGCCCCGCTCTTCCAACTGCAGGACTTCGTCTTCACGCTGGTGGTGCTGGGTTCGCTGGCCGCGGTCGTGCTCGGCGGGTTGCGGTCGATCCCGATCGCGTTCGCGGGCGGCCTGCTGCTCGGCGTGATCCAGAACCTGGTCGCGGGCTACAGCGACGACATCCTCCCGAAGTTCCTGAGCGACCTCGGTGGTCTCCGGTCGTCGGTCCCCTACCTGCTGGTGATCGTCCTGCTGCTGTTCATCGGTCGCGACCGGTCGCGACGCGCGGGCTCGGTGGCCGACGACGTCCCGCCCCCCGATCACCGCGAGGGGCTCTCGAAGCTGCGGCGGCGCCTCCCGTGGGCGATCTGGACGGTGATCCTCCTCGCGTTCTCGATGGGCTGGTTCGGCTGGGACTGGCTGCGCGCCGACTCCTACGACCAGACGGTGATCGCCCAGAGCCTGGTGATGGCGATCATCTTCCTGTCGTTCGTGGTCGTCACCGGCATGAGCGGTCAGGTGAGCCTGATGCAGGCCAGCTTCGTCACCGCGGGCGGATTCGCGGGTGGCTGGGCGGTCACCCACGACTTCGGGGTCGACCTACCCGGGCTGGTCTCGCACGGCCAGCTCAACTTCTTCTGGGTGGTGGTGATCGGCGGGCTCGCGGCGGCCGCGCTCGGCGCGTTGCTCGCGTGGCCGCTGATGCGCCTCGGCGGCGTCAACTTCGCGCTCGGGACGCTGGCGTGGGCGTTCTTCCTCGCGCTGGTGCCGTTCTCCGTCGACTCGATCCGCAACGGGCAGAGCGGCTGGGGTTACCGCGCGCCGACGCTCGACGTACCCGGGCTCAACTGGCTCAACGACCTGATCGTGCACAAGCTCGAGTGGACCGGCGACGTCGCCCACGTGACGAAGCTCGACTTCAGCATGCTGCAGGAGCAGATCCTGCTGTTCCTCACCGTGTTCGGCATGCTCACGCTGGTCGTGCACGCGGTGATGCGATCTGCGTCGGGACGCGCCGCGCTGGCGGTGCGCAGCTCTGAGGTCGCAGCCGAAGCGTCCGGCATCGCGGTCAACCGCTCGAAGGTGATGATGTTCGCCCTGTCGGCCGGGATCGCCGGGATCGGCGGCGCGCTGCTGGGCATCTTCTCGTTCCAGTTCACCGACACGACCGCGTCGGTGCTCCCCGGCCTCCTCTGGCTCGCGCTGGCGGTGACGTTCGGCATCCGTCGCCCCGGCGGCGCGCTGCTGGCCGGGTTCGCGTTCGCGGCCGGCACCGCGGTGTTCCACTGGATCTCGTCGTGGTCGTTCCTGAGCGGTGGCGAGGTGCAGGCGTTGATCACGTCGATCTACTTCGTGCCGATCCTCTCGGGTCTCGGCGCCATCCAGCTCGCGATGGAGCCCGACGGCATCCTCGCCTACGCGGGCCAGCAGAAGGTGCGCAAGCGTCGCGAGAAGGCGCGCCTGGTGCGTCTCGCGGAGGCGGAGGCCGCGACCCACGGCGGCACGGTGCCCGAGCACGAGCGCCAGCACGACGTCGACGGCGAGCACGCCGACGTCACCGCCCGCACCGAACGGCTCACCGACGATGCCGTGCGCGACGCCGCGTTCGCCATCCGCGGCGTGGTCGCCGGCTACGGCGATGCGGAGGTGCTGCACGGCGTCGACCTGCGCGTCGAGCGGGGCAAGGTGACCGCGTTGCTGGGCGCCAACGGCGCCGGCAAGTCGACGCTCTGCTCGGTTGCTGCCGGCACCGTCGCCGCGTCGATCGGCCACGTGTACCTCGAAGGCGAGGACATCACCGAGACCGAGGCCTTCCGGCGGGCGCGGGCAGGGATCCTGCTCGTCCCGGAAGCGCGTGGCATCTTCCCGGGCCTCAGCGTCGAGGAGAACCTCACCGTGCTCCTGCGCGACGAGCAACTGCGCAAGGGGGCGTACGAGCGCTTCCCGATCCTCTCCGAGCGCCGCAAGCAGCTGGCGGGGCTGCTCTCCGGCGGCGAGCAGCAGATGCTGAGCCTCGCGCCGGCGCTCGCGGATCCGCCCGCGGTGCTCATCGCCGACGAGCCGACGCTCGGTCTCGCGCCCCTCGCCGCCGCCGCGGTGATGGATGCGATCGTCGAGCTGCGCGATCGGGGCAGCGCGGTCCTGCTGGTGGAGGAGCACGCGCAGAACGCCCTCAGCACCGCCGACACGCTCGCGTTCATGGAGCTGGGCAACATCGTCTGGACCGGTTCGCGCGACGAGGCCGACATCCACCTCCTCACCAGCGCCTACCTCGGTGGGAGCGCCTGACCGATCGACCGCGTCAGCGCGTGCCGGGGATGGCTCCCGTCGGCCAGCTCTCGTCGTCACCTCGCGCCGCGGCGCGCTCGGGTCGGATGCTGCGCAGCGCGGGATGGCGCAGCATCAACGAGGTGGGTGACGCCATGGAGAGGTGCATGCGCTGCACGCGCGCGTCGAGCAGTCGAACCAGCGCCTCCTCGTGCTCGGGTCCTGCCTGGGCGACGAACGCGACGAGCTCCGCTTCGGCGTCGGCGGGATCGGGTCGGTGGCCGAGCAGGTTCGCGAGCTCGGCGAGCTCGTCGGCGCCGAACTGCGCGCCGATCTCGTCGACGCGCTCGAGGTGTCGGGCGATCCGACCCAGCCCGGCGAGCTCGTAGTCGTCCTCGTCGGCGGCGGCGCGGCGCAGACCTGCCACCAGGTATCGGTGCGCGGGGGCGTGGCGCGTGGCGCGGGGCTCGGGGACGGCGACCGGCTCGAGCGTGTAGCCGCCGATCTCGGCGATCGACTCGAACGCCCATCGAGCGCCGTTCACGTACCACGCGAGGTACGAGATCCAGTCGGTGCCCGGAGATGGCTCGACGAGCGGCGGACCGGTCGACACCACCGAGAGCGCGTTGTACACGACGGTCTGGTACTCGACCACGTCGTGGTCGACCGGAACACCGGTGACCTCCTCGTAGCGGGCGGCGATCGCCGACAGGTCACCGAGGTTCTTCAGCGTGTCGCGGATGCGCAGCGCGGCGAGGTCCATCATCGGATCCCCGACGTGCGCGTGCTCGAAGTCGATGAGGCCGGTGATGCGACCGTGGTCGAACATGAACTGGAACGAGTCGTAGGTGGTGAAGCGGGCGGATGCGAGCCGGTCGTGGGGGGCGTGCTCGTGCATCCAGCGTCGGAGGAACACCTCGACCGGGTCCCGGGGCGCGCCCGCCATGCTGCGGTCGTAGACGTCCTGCATCCGGCGCACGAAGCCGAGCTCGGTGGCGGAGGAATCGGTCGGGATCGCGAAGCCGGCGGCCGCGGCGGCGGCGATCGGGATCGCGTAGATCCGAGCGAGGAGCTCGAGGTACTCCTCGAGCACGCGGTCACGTTCGGCGTCGTCGCGTGCACCGGCGAGATCGACCAACCCGTGCAGGCGGTCCATGACGAGCGCGTACGGCTCGTCGCACAGACCGTAGGCGTGCGGCACCGGCAGCCCGTGAGCTTCCAGCAGGTCGTGCACCGCGACCTCGTCGGCGATGCGGTACGGCATCGCGATCCGCGGCTCGCGCTCACCGCGGGCGTGGAGCGGCAGCACACCGCCGTCGACCTCCACGTCGACGTCCCACGCCGGCCGCCAGCGGGGCATGCGCTCGATCCGCGTCACCCGGCCACCGACCGCACCTTCGATCCACGCGGCAAGTCGTGCGTCTTCGGCACCCACGACAGAAGAATATCTAGATGTTTAGACTTCGGGCATGACGACCAACATCGTGTGGATCACCGGCGCCACGTCGGGCATCGGCGAAGCGCTCTCCCGCTCGTGCCCGTGGCCCGACACCGAGATCATCAGCGTCTCACGCCGCGAGCACCCCGACCACGAGACGGTGCTGTTCGACCTCACCGACATGGAGTCGTGGGACCGGGTCGGCGAGCACCTCACCGAGCGGCTGGCGACGTTCCAGGGCGAGCGCGCGGTGTTCATCCACAACGCTCTCTACTACTGGGGCGGGCGCGCGTTCATGGGTGAGGGCGACCCCGCGAACCACCGGGACGAGATGATCGCCAACGTCGTGTCGCCGCTCGCGCTCGGCGACATGTTCATCCGCGCCGCGCAGCCCGCGGTCGACGCGGGCGTCGACGTGGGACTCGTGCAGATCTCGTCGGCTTCGGCGCGCATCGCCTATCCCGGCCTCGCGATCTACGGCGCGGCCAAGGCGTCGATGGAGCAGTGGGTGCGGGCGGTGCGCGCCGAGCGGGAGGACCGCGGGAAGGGTCCGTGGGTCTCGGCGATCCGACCCGGCTTCGTCGACACGCCCGCGGCCCGCCGGGATGCCGCGCTGCCGGAGGACACCTACCCCGGCGTCGCCGGCATCGCCGAGGCCGTCCGCACCGGCCACTACCTGACTGCCGAGGAGTCGGCCGAGAACATCTGGCGCTCGATCCCCGACGACTGCATCGCGAAGCCGGTGCTGCTCTTCGGCGAGGCGGTGGGGGTCACCACCTGAACCCGCGCCGGTTGCGTCATCCGGCGACGCGGTACGCGACCAACTTGCCCGGACGGCCGACGGTGCCGGTGGGGACGAGCAGGAGGCCGCCGACCGCAGCCGGCCAGCCGGCGATGCCGGTGCCGACGTCGGTCGGGCGGGGCGTCGTCGACATGCGCCTCAACTGGGATTCGTCGATGATGTTCATGTCGATGCCCGAGGGCTGGCACCACGTGGTCTCGGCGCGGGGTGACGACATGCGCGCGCTGCTCGAGAGTCCGGGGTGGTTCGCCACCG
>DASUAS010000072.1:0-2618 GCA_035763625.1 Acidimicrobiia bacterium | reverse complement strand
AAGAGGTCGCCCCCGGAGTGAATCTGCCCTTCATGCACCGCCCGCTGAGCCGATACATACACGTGATGGGTGAGGTGGGTCTGCTGCTGGAAGACATGGACGAACCCGCGCCGCCTCCAGGCTTCCTCGACGAGGCCTGGGAGTACAGCGAGGCATCGACCATCCCGCGACTCATGCTGCTGCGCGCCCGTCGCGTGCCGTGACCGGCACGGCGGTCGAAGCGCCGCCGTACGAGGACGAACAGGACGACGCCGCGCCGTCGACGACCCCGGCCCGACCGGCGGTCGTCGTCTGGCTCCGCCGGCCTGTCGTCGCTGCCCTCGTCTTGCTCGTCGCCTACTTCGCGATCTCGTTGGCGCTGAACGATCCGCGCGGAACACTGGGGACCGACACGGGTGGGAAGCTCGCCACGCTGCACATGATGGAGCGCAACGGCGGCCTCGATCCCGACATCGGCTACTGGGCGGAACGGTACGACCCCCACGGCGCGCTGCAGCCGCTGCACTACACGTACCGCGTCGGCGACAAGTGGGTGAACGTCACGACGCTCCCGATGATGGTGGCGGCGTATCCCCTGTATCTCGCTGGGGGGAACCGCGCTGTCCTGTTGCTCCCGATGTTGGGTGCGGTCGCATGCGCCCTCGCCGCCGCCGCGCTGACACGTCGGCTCGTCGGCGGCGACGGCATGAGCGCGTTCTGGATCGTCGGCCTCGCGACGCCCGTCGCGATCTACGCCCTCGACTTCTGGGAGCACAGCATCGGTTTGGCGCTCATGCTCTGGGCCGTCGTGTTGGTGTGGGATGTGATGGAGAGGCGCGCCGGATGGAAGGGCGCGCTCGGCGCCGGTGTGCTGTTCGGGGTCGCGGCGACGATGCGCACCGAGGCACTGGTGTACTTCTTGGTGACGGTCGGGGTGGCCTGCCTGGTGATGCTCTGGCGTGACCGTTCACTCCTGCGCCCGATCACCGTCGGCGTGGTCTCGCTCGGCGGGCTCTTCGCGATGCTCGTGGGCAACCGCCTGCTCGAGCAGTTCCTCATCGGTTCCGACCTGCGCGGTGCGCGCGTTGCCGGCACCGCCGCAAGCTCCGGCTCCGCGCTCACAGTGAGGGTGCAGGAGGCACTCACCACCGCGGTCGGGCTCGGCTTCGCGTCGCTCTCGTCCGGCAAGGCCTGGTTGCTCGGTGGCGTCGTCGTGGCGCTGATCGCCGGCGGCGCCTGGCTG
Source organism: Acidimicrobiia bacterium (assembly GCA_035763625.1). GTDB lineage: Bacteria > Actinomycetota > Acidimicrobiia > IMCC26256 > DASPTH01 > DASUAS01. The sequence goes on along the minus strand of DASUAS010000072.1, from coordinate 1,396 downwards.
CTGTCCACCCGCGACCGGGTCCGGATCGTCGCCGGCGCAGCGCTGCTCTCGGTCGCCGCGCTGGTCTACCTCGGCCGATTCACCGATGGCCTCGGGTTCGTGCCCGGGTTGCTCACCGCGTCGCCGTTCGCCGCACTGGGGCTCGTGCTGGCGTGGCGGCACCCGGCCCTGCGTTGGCCGACATCGGTGGCGCTCCTGGCGCTGCCCATCGCATGGGCGACGCAGTACTCGGGTGGTGCCGATCCGCAGTGGGGAGGTCGCTATCTGCTCCTGTCGAGCGCGCTGCTCACCATCGCGGGGTTGGCGGTTCTGCGCGGGCGCACGCGTGCCCTGTGTGCCGTGCTCGCGCTCTCGTCCCTCGTGACGCTCGGCGGGATCGCATGGTTGTCGGTCCGGTCGCACACGGTCGCGCAGGGAATGGAGACCATCCTGGCCCGCCACGACGACATGCTGATCTCGCGCCAGACCCATCTCCTCCGCGAGGGCGGCGCGTTCTATGACGTCGATCGCAAGTGGCTCACCGCGACCACACCGGAGCAGCTCCGGCAGGCCGTGGCCATCGCGGCCGAGAGCGACACCGCAGAGTTCGCCGTGATCGACAGCCCCGACCAAGCAGAGCCGCGCCGACTGGGCACGTACGAGCGCGGCGGCACCCAACTGGTGCCCTTCATCCGTCCCGACGTCAGGGTCGCGGTCACCACCTACCACCGGTCCTGACCACGCTCAGTGGTCGGATCTGCCCGAATTCCGGCTCACGCGCCCCGGCCGAGACGCCGATGAGAAGTAGGTGAACCGCTGGGGCCGCATCGCGATGTATTCGGGCATCGTCGTGGTCGTCCTGGGCCTGTGCAAGGCGCATGCGGTCGTGCACGAGTACACGTGGTCGGGGTCGAGCCGGTTCGCGTGGTCCCTGGGTTACGTGTTGCTCCTGAGCCTCGCCTCCTACAGCGTGGGCTTGCCCGAGCAGCTCCGCACCCGTCGGGGCGCGTTGCTCGCCGCGGTCTTGGCCACGGGCAGCGCTGCCCTCGTCATCTCGAGTCTGCAGCTCTTCGTCGGCGACGCGCTGCTCCCGCGCTTCGTCGTGCTGGGGAGCGGTGTCGTCCTCGTCCCGTGGTTCGTGCTGTGCGCGGCGCTGAGCCACGACGTCGACGCGCGCGCCGGTGAACGCGACCGCGTCGTGGTGGTCGCGTCGACCGATGAGCTCGCGATGCTCGAAGCGGACCTCGCCCGCGCGCCGGAGAAGCCCGCGCTGATCGTGGGCTGCCTCTCGCCGCACGAAGTCGCACCCCACGCGGTATCAGCGGTCACGCCGCTGGTCGACATGGTGCACGATCGCCAGGCGACGGTCGTCGTGTTGAGTCGCCAGGCCCAGAGCGAAGAGGAGGTCGTCGTCCAG
>DASUAS010000071.1:0-5679 GCA_035763625.1 Acidimicrobiia bacterium | reverse complement strand
GCCACATCGTCTCCTTGGTCATCCAGACCGCGAGCGGCGAGTGGGCGACGATCTGACGGGCGGTGGTGAGCGCGCGGTCGACGATGGTGCCGTCGGGCACGACGTCGAGCACGAGCTGCATCGAACGTGCTTCGTCGGCGTCGAAGATGCGCCCGGTGAGCATGAGCTCGGCCGCGCGCGACGCGCCCACGAGTCGCGGCAGCAGATAGCTCGTGCCCATGTCGCACGACGAGACCCCGAGGGTGATGAACACCGAACCGAAGCGCGCCGACTCCGCGGCGAAGCGGATGTCGCACGCCAGCGCGAGCGCGAACCCGCCGCCGACCGCGGCGCCGTTCACGGCCGCGATCACCGGTTGGCGGAGTCGGTGGATGCGCTCGTGCAGCGACGCCAGGTGCTCCTGGGTGAGGTAGATGAGCGGGATCGGGTTCATCCCCTCGGTGCCCGGTGCACCGTGCTCTCCTTCCACGCCCTTGAGGTCGTCGCCCGAGCAGAAGCCCCGACCGGCCCCGGTGAGGATGACGGCCCGCACGTCACGATCACCGTTGATGCGCTCGAACGTGGCGTGCAGCTCGGCGATCAGCCCCTGGCTGAGCGCGTTGAGCCGCTCGGGGCGGTTCATGGTGACGAGGACGATCCCGGGTTCGAGCTCCTCGGTGAGCACCAACGACATCAGCGATCTCCCTCCAGAGCGGCGGCGACGAAGTCGACCAGGATGGCAGCGCGTTGGGCGAGCGGAGCGGGAAGGTGCACCGCGTCGGAGCCGGGCGGTCGCGTCGGTGTGCGCAGCCCCACGATGATCGCCTCGATCGCGAGCTCGAAGCGCGCGTCGAAGACGTCGTCGGTCAAGTGCGGCAACGCACCGCGTGCGAGGCGCGCCCAGTCGCGCTCGTCGTCGGCGCGCTCACTCATGAACGCGAGCGCCGGGGACCGCTCGAGCCAGAGCGCGTGCATGAGGTCGACCCAGCGCTGGGCGTCGGGACCCTCCGCTTCGACCATGCCCACGTACGCGCCGACCAGGCCGGCCACGACGTCGCGAATCGTCGGCGGCGGCGTCGCCTCCCGCAGGGCCTGCAGCGCGGCGCGACGGCGGACCGCGAGGTCGTGGTCCCGGCGGGCGATGACGGCACCGACGAGGGCGTCACGCGAGCCGAAGTGGTAGTGGATGGCGGCGCCGTTCTGCCCCGCCGCGTCGGTGATGTCGCGGACCGACACCCCGAGACCTCCGCGCAGGAAGAGCTGCTCGGCCACGTCGAGCAGCTGCGCTTTGGTCTTCGATGCGGGCGTCTTCGATGCGGGCGTCTTGGATGCGGGCGTCTTCGAGGTCGGCGTGCTCGACGTCGCCATGGCCGTCATCGGTTGCACCCTAACCAGACTTCGTGGAAGAGTTCAAACACTGTTTGAATCGGCGAGGCCCCGCACACGGGGCCGGGGGGACGAGATGGCCGAGCTTCGCTTCGATGGCAAGGTGGCGATCGTGACCGGCGGAGGACGCGGCCTCGGCCGGGCCTACTCGCGACTGCTCGCGGCGCGCGGGTGCCAGGTGGTCGTGAACGACCCTGGCGTCGCGACCCATGGCGGCGCCACCGAGGAGACCGCGGCCGACGACGCCGCCGAGGAGATCCGCTCCGACGGCGGGGTCGCGGTCGCCGATCGCAACAGCGTCATCGGCGACGGCGCCGCCGCGATCGTGGAGCACGCGCTCGACGAGTTCGGGCGCGTCGACGTCGTCGTGAACAACGCCGGCATCTCCGGCGGCGGCCCGTTCGACGAGATGCCGGCCGAGTACTTCGACCTCCTCGTCGACACGCACTACGGCGGAGCCGTGCGCGTGAGTCGGGCCGCGTGGCCCCACCTGAAGGCCTCGGGGGCGGGGCGGATCGTCAGCATGTCGTCGGCATCGGTGTTCGGCACGCCGTTCACCAGCCCGTACGTGTCGAGCAAGGCGGGCATCTTCGGGCTCACCCGTGCGCTTGCGGCCGAGGGTCGGTACTCGGGGATCAACGCCAACTCGGTGATGCCGTCGGCCTTCACGCGCATGACCGCGCAGCTGCCCGACGACGACGGGTTTCGCAGCTTCCTCGAGACGTATTTCCCACCCGACAAGGTGGCACCGTTCGTGGCGTTCCTCGCCCACGAGCGCACGACGATCAGCGGAGAGACCTTCTCGGTGGGCGCCGACCGCGCCGCCCGGGTGTTCCTGGCCGAGTGCCCGGGGGTGCACGGCGACACGCCCGAGAGCTACGCGTCGCAGGCCGACGCGCTGTTCGCGACCGAAGGCTGGGAGATCCCGTCGGACATGATGGACGAGGTGCGATACCAGACCGACCACCTCGGATCCGAGATCCAGGCCGCGTACGCGCGCGTCGCGTCGCAGCACGGTTCATGAGCGAGCGGCGACGATGAGCGATTTCGACGCGGTCCTCTGGGACTACGGCGGCATCTTCACCGCCTCGCCGTTCGCGGCTGCGCACGCGTACGCGCGCTCGCAGGACGTCGACCCCGCGCGCATGGTCGAGATCGTGTTCGGCGCCTACCACTCCGACACCGACCACGCGTGGCACCAGCTCGAGCGCGGTGAGATCTCGTTCGTCGACGCGTTGTCGCACATCAAGGCCGCGGCCGAAGCCGCGGGGTTCCGCTTCGACACCGGCGAGATGTTCTCGATGATGGTCACCGATGAGATCGACCGCGAGTTGGTCGTGGAAGCGGTGCGCATGGTGCGCAAGAAGGGTTTGCGCACCGCGATCGTCACCAACAACATCCGCGAGTACGGCGATGCCTGGCGAGGGCAGTTCCCCCTCGACGAGCTCTTCGACACCATCGTCGACTCGTGCGAGGAAGGCGTGCGCAAACCCGATCCCGCGATCTTCCGCACCGCGCTCGACCGCGTCGGCGTCGAGGACGCGACCCGCGCGATCTTCCTCGACGACTTCCCCGGCAACGTCGACGCCGCTCGGGCCATGGGCATGCACGGCATCCTCGTGGGCGAGGACCCCGCCCCCGCCCTCGACGAGATGTTGTCGCTGCTCTGACCCAGGCAACGACCGAACCTGCGACAACCGGGCGAGCGAGGGCTAGAACTCGTTGCGTCGGCGGAGCTGGCGGGGTCGGCCGTCGGGGTCGAGGAGCACGGCGTGGAGCAGCCCGCGTCCCCAGCGTCGGGTGCCCCGCACGCGTTCCACCGGGTGCTCCCGCAGGTGCCCGGTCGGACGGTCGCCGGCCTCGCCGCGGCGGTGCCAGTCGTCGAGCGCGTCGGCGCTCTTGCGCAACGCCACGAACCAGGATGCGGGGTCGACGAGGTCGTCGACGTCGTCGGGGGCGCGCCCGAGGTGCTCGGCGGCGAGTCGCACACGCGTGTCGCGTGCGAGGACGCGAGCGCCGTCCCCCAGGCCTGCGGGATCGGTCGGCGCGCGTCCGTCCCGCCGCCGGTCGACCACCGCGCACGAGAGCTCGGAGTCGTGGGTCCACGAGCGACGGTTGAGGTTGTCGGACCCGACCGCCATCCAGACGTCGTCGACGATGCAGACCTTCGAGTGCACGTAGACCGGTGTGCCTTCTCGATTCTCGAGGTCGTAGACCGCGACGCGGTCGTGCCCGACCTCGTGGAGCGCGTCGAGCACGCGCTCGCGGCCGATGCGGCTGGCCTCGCCCGCGATCGCGCCGTCGGGATCCGGGTAGCGCGGGATCACCACCACGATGTGGAGCTCGGGATGGTGCGCCAACGAATCGCGCAGGGCCTCGGTCGCGGCCAGGGACCACAGGTACTGGTCCTCCAGGTAGACCAGCCGGCGGGCGCGGGAGAACGCCTTGAGGTAGGCGCGGGCGATGCTGCGCTCACCCTGCGGCGCGAACGGGTACGACCGACGCCGGGCGGGGTACGTGCGCAGCACCTGCACCGCGAGCGGACCGTCGGGTGACGCCGGCCGCGACGGCGGGAGCGCGCCGGGTGCGTCCGGGTGGCGGGCCACCCGGTGCAGCATGGACCGCAGCGGGTTGCGGGTGTCGAGCGGGTTCGGGTCACGCCAGCGCTCGGCGAACGACCACGCCAGGTCGTCGACCGCGGGACCTTTCAGCTCGAGCTGGAGGTCGTGCCAGGGGGGTCGCTCACCGTAGTGCTCGTCGTCGAGGTCGACCGCCTGCGAGTCCCCGAGGTGACCGTGGTCGTCGCGCCGGCCGTGGCAGAGGTCGATGCCGCCGACGAACGCGACGTCCTGCGCGGGGTCGGCGTGCTGCACGACCACGAGCTTCTGGTGGTGGCTCCCGCCGCGGCGGACACGTTGGTCGAGCAGCACCTGGCCGCCGGCATCGTTGAGCGCGCGCGAGAACGCGAGGTTCTTCCGTTCGCCGAAGTTCATGGCTTCGGGATGCGAGCGCCACAGCAACCCCCGGACGTTCACGCCTCGCTCGACCAGCTCGGTCAGCACCTCGCCGACCTCGGAGCCAGGACCGTCGAGGAGCTCGTCGGGGTCGCCCTGCCAGTCGGTGAACGACACCCAGTCACCGGCACCACACCCGCACAGCGTGCGGTGGAGGCGCGCGAAGTACTCGGCTCCGTCGACGAGCACGGTGCCCGAGTTGCCTTCGGTCCACGCGGTGCCGTCGTCGTGACGGCGATCGAGCTCGGTGGCGGCGTTGCCGCGCTCGTCAGGGGTGAGGAACCAGTCGGCGAGGGGCATGGTCAGGCGGTGCGGGCCAGCGCCGACGCGCCCCTCCCGGGCTCACCTGCGTCCTTGGTCTCGTCCCGCGGTGCGGCCGCGCCGGACCTCACCGCCTCCAACTGCACGGCCACCGCCGCGCCGAACAGGATCGCGATCGAGGAGAGCAGCGCCCACAGCAGCAGGGCCACCATCCCCGCGAGCGGGCCGTACGTCGTGCTGAACGTCGTGCTGGCCTGGAAGAACAGCCCCAGGACGAGCGTGACCGCCGACCACAGCAGCACCGAGATCGTCGATCCCCACGCCAGCCACGACCATGCCGGCTGGTGGCGGTTCGGCGACCACCGGAACAGCAGCGCGATCGACGCCGTCATCAGCGCGAGTGCGAGTGGCCACCGCACCACCCGCCAGATCGACGTCGCGGTGCTGTCGCCGATGCCCTGACCGATCCCGTGGCCGAGCGCGAACGCACTGAACGCGAAGACGGCGAGCACGCCCGCGGTGAGCGCGAGCAGCGTCGCACGCGCGTACTTCTGCACCGGGGCGCGGTCCTGTTCGATCCCGTACAGCCGGTTGAGCGCCCGCTCCATCTGGCCCATGAGGGTGGCGCCGGTCACCAGCGCGGTCAGCCCCACCACGACGAGCACGAAGTACTGGCCCGACGTCCCGGTGCGGTACGCGTGGAAGACCGCGTCGGTGAGCGCGCGACCCGCGGGCCCGGGCGCCGCCTCGTTGATCGACCGGACGATGGTCGCGCTCACGTCGGTGTCCCCGAGGGCGGCGGCCAGGCCGACGAGCAGGATCACGCCCTGCACGAGCAGCAACGAGATCACGAAGGCGAGCGAACGCGCGTGGCTGAAGCCATCGGACGCGCGGAGGCGCACGAACGCGTCGCGCAGGAGCTGGCGACGGCCGGTGCGCAGCAGCGTCTCGCGCGCGTCGTCGCCGGTGAGCTCCCAGGTCTCGGGGACGAGCTGCGCCACGCTCACGACGAAACCTCCGGGTCGGACAGATCGGGTAC
>DASUAS010000070.1:0-3140 GCA_035763625.1 Acidimicrobiia bacterium | reverse complement strand
CCTCGCGCCACACCCGGGCTCTGCAGGTCAGGCACTTAGCCTCGATCGACCGATTGACCGGCGTGGGTGGGAGCTGGGGGCGCGATCGGGACGGTGGTCGGGACGATCGCGGTGACTGACGCGTGCGCCGTTGCGAGTCGGATGCGCCGGCGCGTGATCGAGCCATGTGTTCGGTTGTCGCTCAGACACTATGGCCGTCCGGTCGGTGGTGGATAAGTGGCCGGCGCCCCGCGCATCGCGTGCGTGGGCTTGACTGCGCCGACGGGGTGGCCGTCGGCGTGACCACATCGATCGGAGGTCGCCGGCCGTGTCGGAAGGTATCCGCTGGGTAGGTCTTGACGTGCACGCTCACCAGACGGCGGGGGCGGTGTTCGACAGCGCGACGGGGGAGGTCCGCTCGCGGCGGATCATGGGTCGCCCGCACGAGGTGATGGACTGGCTGCGTGAGCTGCCGGCGCCGGTCCGCGCGGTCTATGAGGCCGGGCCGACGGGCTACGGGCTGGCGCGCCGGGCGCGGGCGGCCGGGATCGAGATGGCGGTCTGCGCGCCCGGGATGATCGCCCGCGGTCCCGGTGATCGCGTCAAGACCGACAAGCGCGACGCGATCAAGCTCGCCAGGTTGCACGCCGCCGGCCAGCTCGTGCTCGTGCACGTCCCGCGCGTCGATCACGAGCAGTTGCGGGATCTCTCGCGCTGTCGCGAGGACGCCCGTGGCGATCTGATGCGCGCGCGTCATCGGATCGGCAAGCTGCTGCTGCGCCGCGAGATCTACTTCCCCGGACGCGGCCGCAACTGGACCCGCGAACACCGCACCTGGCTGGCCGGCCTGACCTTTCCCGATCGCGCCACCAGCATCGTGTTCGCCGACTACCTGCACGCCCACGACGTGCTGCTCGCGCGCCGCGACACGCTCGACCGGGCGATCGACCAGATCGCCGCCGACTCGCCGTGGGCCGAGACGATCGCCCGCCTGCGCTGTTTGCGCGGCATCGACACGCTCTCGGCGTTCGCGATCTGCGCCGAAGTCTGCGATTTCGAGCGCTTCTCCAAGCCCGCCGCGTTCAGCAGCTACCTCGGGCTGGTGCCCAGCGAACACACCACCGGCGACAAGCGCCGCCAAGGCTCGATCACCAAGGCCGGCTCCACCCACGCCCGCCGGCTGCTCGTCGAAGCCGCCTGGCACTACCGGCGCCCGCCACGCCTCGGCCAGGCGCTGCAACGCCGCCAGGCCGGCCAAGAACCCTGGGCCGTGGACTGCGCCTGGCGCGCCCAGCGACGCCTGCACGGCCGCTGGCAACGCCTGGGAACCCACCGACGCAAGCACCACGGCGTGGCCGCCGTCGCCATCGCCCGCGAACTCGCCCACTACTGCTGGGAACTCGCCGTGACCGACTGACCCCACCCCCAACCAACCCATCCCCGCCTCGGGTGGTCGGAGCGCCGGCGCCTGGACGCGGCGTCGCAGCCACGACGCTCGCGCCATGCCTGTGAGCAGCCCCCACCACTGGCCGCGCTCGATCTCAGACCGCGAGCGCCGCGACGAACACCGGTCTTGCGGTACCCAGCCCGCGCATATCAGGCTGACCAGCCGTCGCACGCCCCCGCCCACGCCGGCGCCCCGACGACCCGAGACCACAACACCCCGCCCGACCAGCGCGAACGCGCCACAACCACCCCTGCCCCTTGACAAGCGAACGTCCATATCAGGCATGGACCCCCCAGAACGCCTCGCCGCCGTTCGCGCTCACCGTGCTCACGGAGATCTCCTCGTCGTAGATGACGCGCTTGCCCTCGCGCCGTGGCTCGCGCCGCGAGCGCTCCTCCAGCGCGCGCAGCACACGCTCGGGCGTGGCCGGCATCTCGGTCACCCACACGCCGACCGCGTCGTGGATCGCGGCCGCGATGGCCGGCGGCTGTGCGTTGTTGGCCATCTCACCGATCGCCTTGGCGCCGAACGGGCCGTCGATCGACGGGTTCTCCAAGATGACGTTCTCGAACTCGGGGAAGTCCTCGAGCGACGGCGCGAGATAGGAGCCGAACTGCTCGCCGCGGTGCTCGACCGACGGGTAGTAGGGATAGGAGCTCTCCAGCAGCCCGAGGCCGAGGCCCATCATCGCGCCGCCCTCGATCTGCCCCTCGACGAGCGTCGGATTGATCGCCCGTCCGACGTCGTAGACCTGGAGCATCTTCAAGACCCGCGTCTCACCCGTCTCGTCGTCGACCTCGACGTCGATCACGCAGGCGGCGTAGGAGATGGCCGAGTGCGGCTCGATCGTCACGGAGCCGTCGTCGTCGGACACCTCCGCCAGTGGCTTGAGCGCCGTGCCCTGCCCGGAGATGAGCTCGCCGTACGTCCACGTGGCGGCGGCGGCCACGTCGCCCACCGAGATCTTCCGGTCGGGCGCGCCCTTGGCGACCACCTCGCCGTCGGCGATCTCGAGGTCGTCGGGCGCGATCTCCAGCTCCTTGGAGGCGATGTCGAGGATCCGCTCGCGCACCTTCTCGGCGGCGAAGCGCACCGCGTTGCCGCCGATGAACGTCCCGCGCGAGGCGAACGTGCCGGTGCAGATCGACGACGAGTCGGTGTTGGTGTTGTCCATCGTCACCGAGTCGAACGGCACGCCGAGCGCGTCGGCGACGATCTGCGTATGCACCGTCTTGGAGCCCTGGCCGATGTCGACCGTGCCCGAGAAGACGTCGACGCTCCCGTCGGGCTTGAGCTTGATCCAGGCCTGCGTCGGGTCGCCGTTCTGGTTCATGCCCGTCGGGTACTCGATCGTCGCGAACCCGCGACCCCGGTGCTTGGCCATCAGCGCCCACCTCCGTTCGGGTCATAGGTCGCGAGGCGCTCGCCGTTCTCGGGCGCCTGCTGGGCGACGAGGTGCTCGGGCAGCAGGTCGCCCGTGCGCCGGTCGTCGGTCATCGAGCGGTACTCGTCCCCGAGCTCGAAGCCGGCGGCGTCCGCGGCGGCGAGCGTGACGCGCACGGTCGACGGGTCGTGCATCACGACGCGGTTGGCGGTCGTGTCGCCGATCCGGTTGGCGTTCTTGAGGCGCAGCTCGAGCGGGTCGAGGCCGAGCACGTCCGCCATCCGGTTGAGGTGCGTCTCCACCGCCGTCGAGATCGACGTCACGCCGAAG
>DASUAS010000069.1:0-13710 GCA_035763625.1 Acidimicrobiia bacterium | reverse complement strand
CGTACCCGTCCCGCGCGACCACGTTGCTGGGCTGCCAGCGGTCGCGGTTGTGCAGCACGGTCATGAGCCCGAGCGCGTCAGATGCGTCGAACGCGGCCTCGGCCCGCGCCACGTCGACCTGGAGCAGCGTGTCGCCGTAGGTGACCCAGAAACGCTCGCCGAGGCGCGGCAGGGCGCGCAGCAACGCCCCGCCCGTACCGAGCAGTGCGTCGCCGTCGTCCTCGTACTCCACCCGGAGCCCATGAGAGGTGCCGTCTCCCACGTGGTCGCGAACTCGGGCCGCGCCGTGACCGAGCAGGAGGAGCACGTCGCGCGCGCCCTCGTCGCGCAGCTCGCGGAGCTTGTGGTCGATGAACGGTCGACCCGCGACGGGCATCATGACCTTCGGCAGGTCGTCGCCGGTGACCTCGCGCAGTCGGGTACCGAGCCCACCGGCGAGCACCGCGACGGGGTGCATCAGCCCGAGACGATGACGGTGGCGCCGAGGTAGTCGATCCCGAAGCGCACCTCGTCGAGGCCCTCGCGCCGCATCGCCTCGCGCAGGTCGGCCTTCGACTCCGAGAAGAAGAGCAGGAAGCCACCGTCGCCCGCGCCCACGAGCTTGCCGCCGGTCGCCCCGGCCTCGATCCCGGCGCGGATCCAGCGGTCGACCCGCTGGTGCACCGGGGTCGGCGAGCGTTCGAGCTTTCGCTGCCACTGTTCCGAGAGGAGCGCGCCGAAGTGGTCGAGGTCGCCGTGCTCGAGCGCCTCCGCGGTCTCGAGTCCGAGCGCCTTCACCGCGTCAAGGTTGGCTTCGAGATCGGCGGTGTCGCGGCCCCCGCCGTCGGTCGCGGCCTCGAGGGCGAGCACCTCCGACGCCGACCGCCGGATGCCGGTGTAGAAGAGCAGCAGGTTGTCCTCGAGCCGCTCGCGCGTCTCGAGCCCGAGCTCGAGCGGTTGCACGCGCACCGACTCGTCGGGTTCGAACGAGAAGGCGGTGATCCCGCCGACGGCGGCGATGTACTGGTCCTGCTTGCCGATCGGTTCGCCGAGCCGTTCGAGCTCGACGTGGCAGGCGAGCTGGGCGAGCTCGACGTTCGACGGGTGGTCGCGCCGGTGCGCGAGGAGGGCCTGCAGCGTGCCCACCGTGAACGCACCCGAGCTGCCGAGTCCGGTGCCGGCCGGGATGTCGGCCATCGACGAGATCTCGACGCCCGCGGGCACCTCGGTGACGAGCAGGATCTCTCGCAGCAAGCGGTGCTCGGCGTCGTTGGGATCGTCGAACCGCTCGACCTGCGAGTACTTCAGGAGGTAGTCGCCGTCGAAGTTGCGGTTCACCGCGATGAACACGTACTTGGTGATCGCGGCCGCGATCAGAAATCCCCCGTCGCGCTTGCGGTAGTAGGACGGAACGTCGGTGCCCCCGCCGCCCAGCGTGATGCGGAGCGGTGTGCGGGTGATGATCACGACGCGGCGTCGACCGTCGGTTCGCTGACCGACTCCCACTTGGCGGTTTCGGGCCCGAGTGCCGGATGGGACACGAGGAGGTGCCACACGAGCGCTTGCATGCCCTCGGTCTGGGGCGTGACGAACCGCGCGTCCACGGTGGGGACGACGACGCACGCATCCGCGCGCCGCTTGAGCTCGCCACCATCGCGGCCGACGACACCGACGAGCGACGCACCCACCGACTGCGCGTGCTCCATCGCACGAACGAGGTTCACGCTGATGGCGCGCTCCAGGCTCCCGCCGCCCACTGAGAACACGAACAGGCAGTCGCGGTCGGACAGGCGGGACATGCGGAGCCACTCGACGTACGAGGAATCCCAGCCGTCGTCGTTGATGCGGGCGGTCAGTTCCGACACGTTGTCGGTGACGGCGTAGGACTCGATCCGAGCGAGCTTCCGGAAGTCGCACGCAGCGTGGGAGGCGTGACCAGCACCGCCACCCGAACCGCAGAAGAACACCCGTCCACCGCGTTCGCGGGTTTGGACGACTTGCTGGACGAGCGCTTCGATCTCGGCGTCGTCGAGGCGTTCGAGCAGGGTGATCGAGTCGCTGAGGAACTCGCGGGAGAAGGTCGTCATGGACGGCGGCTCCGGGTGCGGGGACCCGAGCCACGGTAGCGGACGAGCCTTCGCTCGCCTGTCACGCGGTGGCGTCGACGATCCACGGGTTGGCGAGGAGGTAGTCGACCGTGCTCTCGACTGCGTCGCGGATGCTGTACCTCGGCTGCCATCCTCGGGCGCGGGCGGCGTGCGTGTCGAGGAAGATGAACGGGTTGTCGCCGATCCACCCGCGGTCGCCGCCGGTGTACGTGAGCTCCGGCTCGAGGCCCAGCCGCGCCGCGATCCATCCCGCCGACTCGGTGACCGTGCAGTAGCCGTCGATCCCGAGGTTTAGCACCTGGAAGCGCTCCTCGGATGTGAGCTCACCGACGACGGCGGCCACGCAGTCGCTCACATGCATGTAGCTCTTGCGTTGCGATCCATCGCCGAGGATGGTGAGTCGGCCACCGTCGCGGTTCAGTTGCCGCACGAAGTCGATGACGTGCCCGTGCGAGTACCGCGGCCCCAGCACCGAGACGAACCGGAACACCGTCGCCTGCACCACTCCCGCCTCTGCATAGGCCGCGAGATACCCCTCAGCCGCGGCCTTTGACGCTCCGTACAACGACGTCTGCACGGGGAAGGGCGCGTCCTCGGGAGTCGGGATCATCTTGGTCTCGCCGTACACGGATCCGGTCGACGAGAACAGCACCCGCGGCACTCCGGCGCGCCGCGCCGCTTCCAGGACGTTGTGCGTCACGATCACGTTCTGCTCGAGGTCGCGCCGCGGTGCGTCCCACCCGAACCGCACGTCGGCGTTGGCCGCGAGATGCACGACCGCGTCGGCATCCGCGAACAGCTCGACCAGGCGATCGGGCTCGAGGAAGAGATCGCAGCGCACTGCCTCGAAGTCGGTGTTGCGACGCGCGCCGTCGAGATGGCGGTCGAAACCCGTGGTGAGGTTGTCGACCGACACCACCTGATGGCCCTCGGCCAGGAGGGCGTCGACCAGGTTCGATCCGACGAACCCGGCGCCGCCGGTGACCACGGCGCGCACCGTCAGCGCCCGGGGGAGACGTCGTCGTCGATCATCCGCCGGGAGGCTACTGGCGCCGGTCAGCGAGTTGTCAGCTCGCCTCGCACTGCTGCTCGGGCGTGAGCGCGGGCGGTGCGGTCGTGGTCGTGGCCGACGCGCCGGTCCCGGCGCCGGTGCCGGTGGGGTTCGTCTCGATGCCGGTGGAGCTCCGCCCGAGCACCACGATCACGTCGGAGCCCGAGAGCGTGTTGTCGGAGACGAGATCGGCACCGGGGACGTGCGGGGCGACCAACTTGGCCTTGGCCTCGCTTCCCGGCGCGTAGCGCACCTCGGCGTGGTCGACGAGCCCGCGGGGGTCGTTGCCCACGCCACCGTCGACGAACCCGAGCGACGTGAGCTGGGTCATGGCGTCGCTCGCCGCGCCCTGCTTGCCGCTGGCGTTGAGCACGCGCACGCGCACATCGGACGGACGCACCGAGGGTGCGTTGGTCGAGTCGGTGGGTGAGGAGGTCGACGGCGCGATCGGCGCCAGGCCCTTCAACCGGTCGAGCACCGGCTTGGCCGCCTGCGTGTCGACCAGGAGCACGTCCTGGCCGTCGGCGCGCCCGCCGTTCCACGGCAAGGTGTCGAAGGTGATGCCCTCACCGTCGTGTGACTTCATGAGCGATCGGGCGAGTTGGTTGAGCGCGGCGCGGTCGAAGCCACGGTCGACGGTGAGGTCGGGGACGACCGAATCGGCCAGGCTGGGTGCCGACGTCGGGTCGTCGAGCACCTTGTCGATCGCGAGGCGCGTGAGCTTCTTCACGAACGCCTGCTGCCGCTGGATGCGACCGATGTCGGGGACCGGGTCGGCCTGCACCCACTCGCCATCGATCAGGTACTGGTAGTAGGGCGCGCGCGAGCGCACGTACCCGAGCGCCCGGTCACCGTCGAGCGGCCAACATCCGGTGCCGAGCACGTTGAAGTTGGTGTAGTCGTCGCGCGCCGCATGCGGGATCCACACGCGGATGCCACCGATCGCGTCGACGATGGTCTTGAACGACTGGAAGTCGACCTGCACGTAGTGGTTGATCTCGAGGTCGAAGTTCTTTTGCAGCGTGTCGACGACGTTCTGAGGCCCTTCGTTGAGCGCGCTGTTGATCTTGGCCTTGCCGTGCCCGGGCACGTCGACCCACAGGTCGCGCGGGAACGACACCGCGTAGCTGTTCGTCCCGTCGACGTGGAGCACCATCAGCGTGTCGGACTTGGGTGGCCCGGTGTCGCTTTCGTTGCCGAACGCCTGGTCGGCGGCGGCGTTGTCACCGACGAACGCGCGTGAGTCGGAGCCGACGATCAGGTAGTTGACCCCCGAGCTCGACGCCGGCACCAGGTTGACGTCGACGCGGGGGAGCTTGGCCACCTCGTCGTCGATGGCCCGGTTGACCAGCACCACGAGCGCCGCCACCGTCGCCACGCAGAGCACGAGCGAGACCACGAAGCGCCACGCCAGGCGGCGAACGGGGGCCGAAGACACCCCGCGCAAGGTAGCGGACGGCCGCGTCGGCTGGGCGGCGCCCGCCACCGGTGCCGCGTCCGCCTCGGGGGGTGCGGTTCCCTAGAGTGCTCGCCATGTCCGGCGCCTCGCGTTCGGCCACGGTGACCTTTCTGTGGCGGTTCGTGATCTCCCTCGTGATCACGTCGCTGGTGACGGTGGGCATCGTCGCCGGCGTCAACCGCGGGATCGACGACCGGGTGGCGAAGATCGAGCGGATCAAGCTCGCGGTCGCGCCCGCGCCACCGCAGGGCGCCAACTTCCTCATCATCGGTTCCGACTCGCGTGCGTTCGTCAAGACCCAGGGCGACAAGGACAACTTCGGCGACCCCAACGTCGAGACCGGCGCTCGGTCCGACACGTTGATGGTCGCGCACGTCGAGCCCGGGTCGCAGCGCACCGTGGTGGTCTCGTTCCCGCGCGACCTGATGGTCGACGTCCCCGGGGAGAGCGGCAAGAACCAGATCAACTCCGCCTACAGCACCGGCGGCCCCCAGGCAGTGATCGACACGTTGAAGGCGAATTTCGGCATCGACATCAACCACTACATGGAGGTCGACTTCGAGAGCTTCCAGGCGATCGTCGATGCCATCGGCAACGTCAACATCTACGTCCCCGGTGAGCTGCGCGACTTCTCCGACACCGGGGACACGGCGTTCCACTCGATCTACGGCGCCGGGTGCTACTCGATGAACGGTGCGGTCGCCCTGTCGTACGTGCGCTCGCGCCACATGCAGATCGCCGATCCCGAGGGGCCGATCGTCGACGACGAGGGCAAGCACTGGCGCCTCGCCGACGGGAACTCCGACCTCGACCGGATCAAGCGCCAGCAGGACTTCGTGCGCCAACTCGGGGCGGTCGCAGTTGGTCGCAGCCTCAGCAACCCGTTCACCGCGGTCGAGCTGGCCGACAACGTGCTCGGCTACCTCAAGGTCGACTCCGGCTTCGGCCGGGGCGACGCCAACGCGCTCATCCGCGCCTTCCGCACCGTCAACGTCAACGACACCAACTCGGTGCAGTTCGAGACCATCCCGACCGAGCAGTACCCGGCGGACCCGAACCGGGTCGAGGCGGCGCCCGACGCCGACACCGTGCTCGACCCGCTGCGCACCTTCGGCGACAACACCCCGAAGCCGCCGGCGGTGCCCCCCTCGCAGGTGAAGCTCACCGTGCGCGACGGCACCACGGTGCCGAGGGCCCAGGGCGTGGCGGAGGCGCTCGCCGAGCAGGGGTTCCAGGCGACCTCGCCCACCTCCACCACGACCACGACCCCTTCGACCACCCGTGCCGCCACCCCGATCAGCGAGATCCGCTACGGCGCCAACCAGGCCGACGCGGCGAAGACCGTGCTCGACTACATCCCTGACGCCAAGCTCGTCCTCGACCGGTCCCTCGACAGCTCGGGCCGGATCGTCCTCGTGCTCGGCACCTCGTTCAGTGCAGTGACGGTGCCGTCCACCACCACGACCACGACCGTGCCCGGCGCACCGGTCACCACGGTGGCGCCGTCCACCACGACCACGACGACCACGTTGCCCCCCAACTTCTGCCCGAACTGATCGTCGGGCATGCCGAGGTCGCGGTTCGAGCGCGGTCAGGCCGGCGCGCCCTCGGTGAGGGGGGTGGCGGCCGCGTGGGCGGCGGTCTCGGGGGCTCGGCGACGCCGCTCGCGGCGTACGAGCTCGACGCCGCCCACGACCGCCAGGATGACGATTGACGGCTCGGCCGGCGCCCGGTAGCGCAGGAGTCCGCCCGCCCACAGCGCGATGGCGATCGTGGTGATGGCGACGGGCACGACCAGCGGCCAGACGGCGATGCGGCGACGGCGCAACACGATGGCACCGAACACCGCAAGGGGAACCGTGATCCAGGTGACCACCGCGCCGATGTACGTGCCCCACTTGGGATGGCCCTCATAGGCCGCGAGGTACGCGCTCTGCCGGAGGTTGAACAGGTTCCAGGTGCGGCCGACGCGCGTGAGCGCGACCACGGGGATGCGGTCGAGGTGGTCGGCCATGTAGTGCAGCGCGTCGCTGCGGTTGGCCGCGTTCCACACCGACTGCTCGCGGTCGTCGCGCGCCTGCGCGCACGGTGGGAAGACGTTCACCGATCCGATGCGTGGGCCGTAGAAGGTCGCGTCGCAGTTCGCCGCGCGGAGCGCGAGCCCGTCGTTGGTGGAGATCAACGTCGGCTCCTGGAAGCGGCTCATGTTGAACGCAACCCAGGGGGCGAGCACCACGAGCGTGACGCCCACCGCGATCCCCACCATCGCACCGGCGCGGCGGACGTCGCGCCGGCCGTCGCGTCGGGATCCGATCCAGAGCGCGGGGAGGACGAGGAACGGGACGTAGAGCACGAACTCGGCCCGGGCGAGGATGCCGAGCGCGGCGAGCAGTCCGAGCAGCACCGCGCGCGGCCAGTTCGTGCCCCGCCGGATCACCAGGTACGCGGCCCCGATCAGCGCCACGGTGAGCAGCGCCGACAACGCCTCCGACATGATCAGGCCGTCGTTCATCCAGAGGTTCGGGTCGAGCGCGGCCAACACCGCGGCGGCGAGGCCCACCGTGTCACCACCGAGTCGGCGCGCGAGGAGCCCGATGAGGACGACGGTCGCGGTGCCGATGATCGCCATCGTGAAGCGCATCGCGTACTGGCTGGCACGCGGGCCCTCCACGAACGCGGCGGGAAGGAGCGCGAACACGGTCAACGGCGGGTGATCGGCCGCGGGCTGGTCCTGCGGGTGGTCGGAGAACAGCAGGAACGGATCCTTGAAGAAGCCCTGCCCGTGCGTGATCTCACGCGCCTGCAGCTCGTAGTAGGTCGCGTCGTAGACGTTGGGGTCGTCGTGGGTGACGGTGACCACGTAGACGACCCGCCCCGCGAGCGCGAGGACGGCGATGAGCGCAAGCCAGGCGAAGAAGCGACGACCGAGGAAGTGCTGGCCGAATGAGAGCTGGGAGGCTCGTCCCGCGCTCTCCGACGGGCCGCCCGGATCCACGGCGGGCATCGTATCGGCACTCGTCCCGCGGCCCGATTCGAGGGGCCGCTGGTATCCTCGCCCGGTCCTCCGACGTCCAGGAGCCCCGTCCGCATGACCAAGATCGGCGTCGTCGTCGTCGCCTACAACGCGGCGTCGACGCTCGCGAAGGTGCTCGACCGGATCCCGCCGGAGTTCCGCGCGCGGATCGACGGTGTGTACATCGGCGACAACGCCAGCGACGACTCCACGTACCTCGTCGGTGTGGGCTACCAGCAGGCGGTCGGCGACCTGCCGATCACGGTGGTGCGCCACGCGCGCAACCTCGGGTACGGCGGCAACCAGCAGGCGGGCTACCGCTGGGCCATCGACAACGACTTCGACATCGTCGTGCTGCTGCACGCCGACGGCCAGTACGCGCCGGAGTTCCTCCCCGAGATCGTCAAGCCGCTCGAGCGGGGCGAGGCCGACGCGGTGTTCGGCTCACGCATGATGACGCCCGGTGGTGCCCGCCGCGGCGGCATGCCGCTCTACAAGATCGTCGGCAACACCGTGCTCACCACCATGCAGAACCTGGTGGTGGGCGAGCGCCTCAGCGAGTGGCACTCCGGGTATCGCGCGTACCGCGTCGACACACTGCGCGACATCCCGTTCGAGCAACTCACCGGCGACTACCACTTCGACACCCAGATCATCCTCCAGCTGCACGAGGCGGGGAAGCGGATCGTCGAGCTCCCCATCCCCACCTTCTACGGCGACGAGATCAGCTACGTGAACGGCATGCGCTACGCGCGCCAGTGCGCGCGCGACGTCGTGCGGTACCGCGCCCACAAGATGGGCCTCGGCAGCGGCGATCTCGCGTTCAACTCCACCGACGACTTCGAGCTCGAGGACTTCGAGCGCGTCCACGGGCGCATCATCCGTGCGTTCGAGGGCCGCGCGCCGTCACGCGTGCTCGATCTCGGGTGCGGCGACGGCCGGCTCGCCGAGCGGCTGCGCAAGATGGGCCACACCGTCGTCGGCGTCGACGTGGAGGAGCGCGAGGGAGTGCTGGGCCGCGTCGACCGGTTCTTGCGCGCCGACCTCGAGCACGGCATCCCGGTCGAGGCGGGCGACGACTTCGACCTCGTGCTCGCGGTCGACGTGCTCGGCCACGTGCGCGATCCCGAAGCGCTGTTGTCGGCGGCGAGCGGTCGTCTGCGGCGGGGCGGCTCGATCCTGGTCAGCGTCCCCAACTTCGGGCACTGGTACCCCCGCGCCCGGGTCGCGATCGGCCGCTTCGACTACGACCGTCGCGGCATCCTCGACCGCGGGCACCTCCGCTTCTTCACCGACGCCAGCGCGCGGCGCGCGTTCGCCTCGTCGGGCCTGCACGTCCGCCGTGCGGAGGCGGTGGGCATGCCGGTCGAGCTCATGCTCCAGCGTTCGAGCGGCTCGCGCCGAAGCCCCAAGGGCGCGCGTGTGCTCCGCGGCGTCGACGACCTCGGCGTGACCGTGTATCCGTCGTTGTGCGCGTTCCAGTTCCTCTACGAGCTCGACCTCGCCACCGGCTGAGCTGCGCTCAGGCGTTCACGACGAGTTGCGCGCCAGCACGGCGCGGCAGAGGTCCTTCGACTCGGGGAGCTGGCGCATCGTGCCGCCGAACTTCGGCCGGGTCGACTCGGTGAGGCGGTTCTCCGCGAGCGTGGGCAGGGCGCTGCCCGTGTAGATGCCGCTCCAGACCGTGCGGTCGTCGAGGGTCACGAGGCTGGACTGCGACTCGGGGTCGAGGGCCAGCTGCATGCGGTACGTCTTCCCGGGGGTGATGTGCACCGACGGCCCGTTGCCGGCGACGCCGACGCCCGAGAAGAAGATGCGGGCGCGATCGTTCGCCAGGTACTCGATCCCGAGCACACTCGGCTCCCGGGCGTCGCCGCTCACCAGCAGCGGATCGCGCGTGCCCGGCGCGACGTGGTCCGGGAACGAGACCTCGAGGTCGTAGGTGCCGACGCTCGGTGTGCGCGCGACGGGCTGCCAGTTCGTGTGCGACAGCTCGCTGACGGTGGCGCCGTTCGACACGTAGAGCCCGTCGCAGGCGCCGACGACGAACAGCTGGCCGGGATCACCGTCGAGGGGGAGGTGCTCGCCCTGGGTCACGGGGGTGAGCGAGGAGATCCCCGGAAGCTGGGGAGCGTCGGTGCGGCTCTGGACGAACCGCCGGGTCGCGACCTCGTCACCGGGTGACGCGAAGACGCGCTGGTACCAGAACGCTTCCGCGAACGTGACCCACGTGGCGCCGAGCCCGAGCACGAGCACGACCGCGATCGTGGCGCGGCGCGTCACGCGCGACATGCGTGGGAGCGCGTCGGTGAGCAGCACGAACCCGACCGCGCCGCCGAGCGCGAGCAACGGCATCACGTCGCTCAGATAGCGCTGGGCGATGAAGCCGAACACGAAGATGCTGGCGGCGGCGGCCGCCGCCCCGATGAGCGGACCGGTGACCAGCACCAGGCGGGGTCGTCGGCGCCGCGCCGCGACGACGCCCACCACACCGAGGATGCCGAGCACGGTCAGCAACGGGAACGACACCGGGATGCTGCCGGTGGCATCGATCTTGTCGAAGCGCACGCCGGCGAGGCCGGTCTCGCGGCCGATCATCGACGGGTTGAACCCGAGGTACGGGAACTGGTCGTCGAGCCGGAACGCGTCGGGTCGCAGGTAGGCCACGAGCGTGGTCGGGACGAACTGCGGACCGAAGAACGTGTTGTGGTTCTCGGCCAGGAACTCGCGCCGGGTCGTGATCTTCTCGGTGAAGCGTTGCTTCTCCCAGGGCACCGATACCGGCGTCCCGAACTTGGCGAAGTTGAGCGAGGTGTAGAGGATCACGGGCACGACGCACGCGACCAGTGCGACGAGGACCGCCCGTCTGGACGCGGCGCGCGCGGGCCGGAGCACGTCGGCCCACCGCGGGATCGACCTCTCGCGTCGGGTTCGCCACCACGCCACCAGCTCGCCGAGGAACACGAGGCCGAGCGCGACCATCGTCCCGAGTCCCAACGACGCGCGCGAGAACAGCGTGAGCGTCGCCAGCACCGCGGCCACCGCGAGCGTCGCGCGGCCCGGTCGCACGAGGTGGCGCAGCAGCGCGACCATCGTGGCCAGTGCGGTGGCGATGCCCCACATGGCCGACTCGTGGTACACCGACACCTGGCTGGCTTCGAACAGCATGATCGAGCCGCCGGTGCACGCGAACGCGAACGCGCCCATCGCCCACGCCTCGGCGCGGGAGACCGGCGCACCCGGTCGCACGAGCGAGCGCACCTGCCAGGTGAGCATGCCGAGTGCGACGGTCCCGACCACGAACGCGAGCAGCATCGACACCGTCTCCAGCCGACCGTCGAGCGAGTGCGTGAACGCGGCGACCGGGAGCCGCAGGATCGCGGGCCAGGGACCCTGGTACATGTACGACTTGCCGTCGATGACGAATGCTTCGATGCCGAGCACCGACTGGGGGATGTCGAGGTGGCCGGCCAGCAGTCGGTGCGCCTGCGCGTCGTAGAAGTCGGCGCTGGAGTACCAGTTGAAGAGCTCGAAGGTGCCGCGCGTCGCCATCCACACGAACAGGAGGGCGCCGAGGACGCCGCCCGATGACCACGCCAGCGCGAACCGCCGTCGTGCGCTGCGTGCAGGCTCGGGCTCGGCATCCGGCTCGGGTGCCGCCGCGGCCGGCTCCGGCGCGGGTTCCGCCTCGGCATCTCCCACGTCGTCGCCGCTGGGAGGGAGGAGGACGGCGGCGCGGGTGGCGAGCTTCGTCCACCACCGGTCGACGTCACCGATCGGATCGTGGGCGGCGGTCTCGGGGCGCAGCCACGAGAAGAGGAGATCGGCCGCGACGAGCGCGAGCGCGAACAGCGCGAACTGATGTGCGGTCTCCATCGACGTGAAGAAGTTGAACGCCATCTCGTGACGACGCCCGAGGCGATCGACGACGACCGCGCCGAACGCGATCGCGAGCGCACCGAGCGCGCCGAAGGTCAGGAGCGCGTGACCGCGTCTCAGACGGCCACCGAAGTACACCGCCACCGCGGCCACGATGCCCCACCAGGGCCCGATCATGAGGCCGCTGGCGACGCCGAGCGCCGCGGCCGCCGGCACCAACCAGCGGGTTGCGATCGCCTCACGTTCCGACCACGGCGCGTCGAGCGCGGGCGCATCGCCAGCAGTTGCCGTGGTCCACCTCCGACCGCGGAGCACGAGCGCGATCGCCGCGAGCACGCCGACCGCGGACACGATCAGCGCGATGTTCATCGTCCGTTGCGGCGTCCACTGGACGGTGTACGCGGTTCCCGCTGGTTGCGACGTGGCGACGTACCACGCGTTCGCGAACCCGTTCACGAGCGTGGGCCCCGACGGATCGGGACCGCGCCCGCCCGACGCCTCCCAGCCGTCGTTGAAGCTCTGGCCGAGCACGAGCCACGACGGCACGGCCGCGCGGTCGGTGGTGGTCACGCTGACCTTCGAGTTGGAGTCCTGCGTCCAGTGCACGGGCGTGGCCGGCGCGATGGCCGGCAGCGCGGGACGGGCGTCGGCCTGCACCGGCGTGGCGCTCCCGCCGGCCGCCGACGACAGGACGAGCTGATCGACGTCGATGGTCGCGGTGCCCGACGTCCGCAGCTCGTGCCTGCCCGCCGAGAGCGTCAGCGTCGTGCAGGCTTCGAGCGCCTGCGCGCCGTCAGCCCGCACTGCGCCGAGTCGCACCGGCACCGGCGCGCCGTCGACGGTCAGCAGGTCCTCGCGGCACGAGGCGTCGGCTCCGGCCGCGGTGCCGCTGGCGCCGGCGCCCGGCCGCGCGTCGCCGGTGATGCTGAAGTCGCGACCCGTCGGCAGCGTGAACGTGCGCGCGATGTCGCGCTCCTCCTCGAAGCCTCCCGGCTTGGTGGTGTCACCGCGCTGGCGGGTGAGCACGATCGACAGCGGCACCTGCTCCGAGCGCGCGCCGAGCTTGGCGACCAGCGCGGTGGGAAGGCGTACCGACTGGTGGAAGGTCACGCCCGGGATGCCGAGCTCGGCGATCCCGACCTCACTCGGTGCCGCGCCGGGGGCGGTCTGCGTCGCCGCGATCTCGACCGAGACCTTCGAGAACCGCTGAGCGGGGAACTGCACCACCTGGCCCGCGTCGGTGCGCGACTCGTCGCCGAGCTCGACGCGGATCGGCGGGCCGTCGTCGAGGCGCACGTCGACCGCGGTCAGCACGGTGTTCTCGTGCGTGCCCGTGATCATGAGGTGGTCGGTGCGAACCGGATGGTCGAGCTGCACCGTGAGCCGGTCACCGACGCCGCCGATCGTGGGACCGACCTGCCACGCGGTGCTCGGATCGCCGTCGAGCGCGGCGGCGGGCCGGAACGCGGCCTCGAAGGTCAAGGGGTTGCCGTAGCGCGTCGCCGAGACCCGAGCCCCCTGCTGGAGGGCGACGGTCTGCCAGTTGCTCCCGGCGTCGGGGAACACGTCGAGCGTCGCCTCGCCGCCGGGGCCCCCGTTGTCGTCGGCCGGGTCCTGGTCGGCGCGCAGGGTGATGCCGGTCGTGTCGGAGATCGAGCGCCACCGATCCACGCGCCGTCGGTTGGTGTCGGTGAGCACGATGCGGGCGCCGGCGTCGAGCGCGCGCCGCAGCGCGGTGGGATCGCTCGCCGCGGTCGCCGCGTAGAGCACCGGCGCGGTGCCGTCGATCACACCACCGGCAGCGGCGTCGACGATGCCGTCGGCGTTGCCGTCGAGCACCACCGTGTTCGACACCGGCACCATCTGCACGAGCCCGCGCGACTTGGTGACCGGCACGAGCGCGAGCGCGGGGTAGGTCCGGTTCGGATCCGCGGGCTTGGGTTCGTCGTCGCGCGCGTAGGCGGGGTCGGGGTGGTTCACGCCCACCGGTCCGAACCCCACTGGACGTTCGAGGCCTGCGGGCGCGGGATCGACGAGCGCCCAGACGCGATCGGGCGCGACCGTGTCGTAGCGCTCGTACTGCAGGTCGTTGCGCACCAGGAGCTCGCTCACGCCGAGCAGGCGCGCCACCGGCGCGAGCGAGTCGGGCGAGAGCAGGCCCTCCTGGATCCGGTTGTCGAGCGCGACGAGCATGTCGGCCGATCCCGCGCCGCCGTACGGG
>DASUAS010000068.1:0-4911 GCA_035763625.1 Acidimicrobiia bacterium | reverse complement strand
GGTCGCCTACCACGACGACGAGTGGGGCGTCGCGACGCACGACGACGCGGCGCTGTTCGAACTGCTCACGCTCGAAGGCGCGCAAGCGGGCTTGAGCTGGCGCACGATCCTGAACAAGCGTGAGGGATACCGCGTCGCGTTCGCCGGCTTCGATCCGGCGCGGGTCGCGGCGTTCGGCGAGCGTGACGTCGACCGGCTGCTCACCGACTCGGGGATCGTGCGCCATCGCGGCAAGATCGAGTCGACGATCGGCAACGCGCAGCGGATCCTCGAGGTGCAGGACGACTGCGGGAGCTTCGACGCGTACGTCTGGTCGTTCGTCGACGGCACCCCCGTCGTCGGGACGTGGGAGCAGCTCGACGACCTGCCGTCGTCGACGTCGGTGTCGGCCGCGTTGAGCCGTGACCTCAAGCGGCGCGGGTTCCGGTTCGTCGGACCGACCACCGTGTACGCGTTCATGCAGGCGGCGGGGCTCGTCGACGACCACGTGGCGTGCTGCTTCCGCCGCGCGCCCTCATGACCGCGCCCGGCACCACCGAGTCCGGCACCACCGCGCCGGTGCGTGGTCGACGCGCTCGCCGCGAGCAGAGGCGGGGCACCGCCCTCTTCGTCAGCACGATCATCCTGTTCGTGGTCGCGCTCGGAGCGGCCGGCGCCGCACTGGTGGTGCGCCGCGACACCGGTGACCTCCGGGCTCACGCCGAGCCGATCCATCGGGAGGTGCGCGCGCTCACCGCCACCGAGGTGAGCGCGGAAGGTCGCCAGCGCGAAGTCCGCGCTCGCGCCCGGGAGACCACGCAGGACCTGGTCGCGCTCTTCGCCGCCGAGCAGGCGCAGGTCGACGCCAGCAACCACGCGGTCGACGTCGCCAACCAGGCCGTCGGCCAGTACAACGAGGCGAAGACCTCCGACGTCGCGGCCGCGTTCCAGGGTGCGGGCGACGCGGCCATCGCCGACCTCGAAGCGAAGACCGCCGCGGTGCGCGCCGCGGCCGACGCCGCCGAGCGGGTCGTCGCCGAGCTGCAGGCAGCTGTCGGTGCCTGAGACCCGTGCTGCACTTCGACGCCGCCGATGGGCGTTCGGCGTCGCCGTCGTGCTCGCGGCGCTGGGTGTCGCGTTCCTCGGGTGGAGCGTCGTGCAGCACCGAGAGGCGCGCGACGACCTGCAGGACGCGCGCTCGCAGCTGGCGATCCGTCGGGCCAACACCTCGACCGAGGCTCGATCGCTTCAGCGCGCGCTGCAGCAGGTCACCAGCGTCGGGAACCAGCTCGGTGCGCTGCCGAAGGGGACGAGCGATCTCGCCGACCTCGACGAGCGCGACCTCGAGGCGGTGCGGGGCGCGATCCAGGCCGGCCTGGCCGGGAACCTCACCGGGTACAACGCGGCCGTCGACCAGCGCACCGCTCTCGACCCCCAGCACGACACCTTGGTCGAGCAGCTGCGCCAGCAGGTCAACGCGGTGATCACCGCGTTCGACCCGCTCGCCACGTCGTCGGGCTGAAGCGCTTCAGCTGAAGAGACCGGTGATGCTCGTCGGCTCGAGGTGCTTGTCGTTGCGCAGCCGATCGATGAGCGCCGAGATGCCGTCGGGCGTGAACTCGGTGAAGTGGATCAGCACGATCATGCCGTTGGTCGCGTTGCTCATGATCTTGTTCGTGAACGCGGCGTTCCCCTTCGCGCCGTTGGCGTCCACCGTCCACATCGTCATCGAGTAGCCGAGGCTCGTCACCACGTTCATGATGCGAGGGTCGCCGCCGGTGACGAACCCGCCCGCGCCTCCCGGCGGACGCATCAGGCGCATGGTGTACGGCACGGGGCCGAGGCACTGCGCGAGCAGATCCCTCGTGTGGTTCAGCTCGCCACGGATCTGGTCGTCGTTCAGCTTGGTGAGGTTGGTGTGCGTGTACGTGTGGTTCCCGATGTCGTGGCCTTCGGCGATCGCGCGCTGCCACACGGCCTGACGACCCAGGTTGATGTGGTCCTCGAGCGCGCCGCCGGTGGGGAAGAAGGTGAGCTTCACGCCCTTGGCCTTGGCGACGTCCATCGCCGCGGTGGCGTTGTCGGCGCCGAACGCACCCCACATGTCGTCGATGGTGAGCGCAACCCGCGGGCTGGTCGTCGGTCCGTTGTGGATCCACGGGGGCAGCGGGGTGAGCAGCCGCTTGAGCGTGTGCCGGGCGGCGACGGGCGGCACCGTCGGGGTCGGCGCGGAGATCCCCGAACGGGCCCCGGCCGGGCCCGCCATCGCCACCAGCCCGAGCGGCGCGACGACCGCGGCCGAACCCACCAGGCCCACCTTCGTGAGGAACTGGCGCCGCGACACGCCGGACCGCGGCCGGGAGGGAGTGGGCACGTCTAGATCCCGGGTTGGAACTCCGCGCTGAGCGGCGCCGGGGCGCGCTCGCCGGCTTCGATCGCCTCGATCAGGAGCTCGGCGATGTCCTGGACCTTGACGTCCTCGTCGCGGCCCTTCTCCTTCACGCCGTCGTCCATCATCACGTAGCAGAACGGGCACGCCACCGCGATGCGGTCGGCGCCGGTGGCGAGTGCCTCTTCGGTGCGCTCGATGTTCACCTTCTTGCCGATCTTCTCCTCCATCCACATGCGCGCGCCGCCTGCGCCGCAGCAGAGACCCCGGGTGCCGTTGCGCGGCATCTCGACCACGTCGATCCCGCCGAGCTGTCCGATCACGTTGCGGGGTGCGAGGTACACGTCGTTGTGGCGACCGAGGTAGCAGCTGTCGTGGTAGGTGACGCGCTCGTCGAGCGTCGCGCCCGCGAGCGAGAGCCGGCCGTCGGCGACGAGCTGGCTGAGGAGCTGCGAGTGGTGCACCACCTCGTAGTTGCCGCCGAGCTGGGGGTACTCGTTCTTCAGCGTGTTGAAGCAGTGCGGGCACTGCGTGATGATCTTCTGCACACCGAGTCCGTCGAGCGACTCGATGTTCTGCATCGCCAGCATCTGGAAGATGTACTCGTTGCCGGAGCGGCGCGCCGGGTCACCGGTGCAGAGCTCGCTCGGTCCGAGGATGGCGAAGTCGAGTCCGGCGCGCTGCAGGAGCTTCGCCACCGCGCGGCTCGTCTTCTTGTTGCGATCGTCGAACGAGCCCGCGCATCCGATCCAGTAGAGGTACTCGTGACCGAGCGGTCCCGAGCCGGCTTCCACGATCTCGACGCCGTCGAGCTCCGCGGCCCAGTCGCCGCGCTCGCCCTGGTTCATCCCGTACACGTTCGACGAGTTCTCCATCGAGCGGTAGGTGTTGCCGAGCTCGACGGGGAAGTCGCTCTCCATGAGCGAGAGGTAGCGGCGCATGTCGAGGATCTTGTCGAGGATCTCGATGTTCACCGGGCAGATCTCGTCGCACGCCTTGCACGACGTGCACGCCCAGAGCTCCTCCGACGTGACCCGCTCGAACACGGAGTCGGCGGTGATCGTGATGCCCTCGGTGGTGCTCACCGGTGGCGACACCACCGGATCGCCGGTCGCGGCCATCACCTCGCCGACCTTCAACACGATCTCGCGCGGGTCGAGCGGCTTGCCGGTCGCGTGCGCGGGGCAGACCGACGTGCATCGGCCGCAGATGGTGCAGGCGTCGGTGTCGAAGAGCTGCTTCCAGGTGAAGTCCTCGACCGTTGCCGCGCCGAACGTCTCGAGCTCGGTCTCCATCAGGTTCGGCATGGGCTTCATCGCGCCCTTGGGACGGTCCTTGTCCTTCAGGTACATGTTCATCGGCGACGTGATCATGTGCCGGAGCTTGGTGGTCGGCAGGATGATCAGGAACGCGACGAAGGCGGCGAAGTGGATGCACCACAGCCACGTGTGCGCGTCCTGCAGGTTGCCCGGCGACGAGCCGTCGAAGAGCGCCGAGATGGGGTAGCCGATGAACGACCACTTCTCGAAGCCGGGCCGACCCACCATGGCGATGCGCAGCGCCTCGGTGAAGAAGCCGGTGAGCCCGATCACCAGGAGCGTGGCGAGGATGACCGCGTCCTCGGGCTTGGTCTTGATGCGGATGCGGTAGGGCCGCTCGAGGTAGCGCCGGCCGATCGCCCACCCGATGCCGACGATGAACACGACGCCGGCGAGGTCGGCCGCGAACGAGTAGCCCTCGTAGATGCCGCCGTGCAGGAACTTGAGGTTGTCGGGCAACTGGTGGTCGATCTCGAGCACGACCGTGGCGATGAAGAGCCAGAGGAAGCCGAAGTAGATGCAGGAGTGCATGACGCCGGCCGCCGGGTCGCGCAGCAGCGTCTGCATCCAGACCCCGGCACGGAAGTCCCGCATGCGCCGGTGGAGGTTGCGCTTGGTGGTGCGGCGGTCGTCGGGGCCGCCCCGCTCGTAGTTCTTGACCCGCTGGCTGACCAGCCACGCGCACACGAACAGCATCACCGCGGCCGTGATGTAGAAGGCCCAGTAGACGGCGTCGGGGATCCCGCCGAACGGTTCGCGGGTGATGCGCGAGTGGGAGGTCCACTCGGTGATCTTCGGAGCGATGCCCGAGGCGAGGGTGCCGAGCGAGACGAGGACGCCCACCACCAGGACCAGATGGTGCGGCTTCGGTAGAGGAAGGCGCTTCACGGCGCGAAAGCTACCTCAGAGGTTGCGCGCGTCTTGTTCCCTGAGACGGCGTGCGAGGCCCGCGAGCAGCTTCTTGGAGAAGCCGGGGTGCTCGAGCAGCTGGTCGAAGGCGCGCTGACCGATCTTGGCGACCTCGAGCTCGGAGTCGGCGACGACGCTCGCGTTGCGCGGTGCCCGATCCAGCAGCGCGAGGTCGCCGAAGAAGGCGCCGGGCCCGAGCACCGCGACCTGGCGCCCGTGACGAACGATGCGTGCCTGTCCGTCGAGGATCACGAAGAACTCGGTGCCGGCGGCGCCCTCGTTCACGATCACGTTCCCCGCGGCAACCGTCACCCG
>DASUAS010000067.1:0-5288 GCA_035763625.1 Acidimicrobiia bacterium | reverse complement strand
GTACGCCTCGGTCCCGAACCCGACTCCGACGAGTTCGCCGAGCTGGTCCTCCGCGGCGACGACGGTCGCCGCGTGCACACCCTGCTGCGCGACCAGCGCACCGTGTCGGGCGTCGGGCGCGGCTACGCCGACGACGCGCTCTGGCGCGCGCAGCTGTCGCCGTACGCGTCGCTCAAGTCGCTCGACG
Organism: Acidimicrobiia bacterium; assembly: GCA_035763625.1. Lineage (GTDB taxonomy): Bacteria > Actinomycetota > Acidimicrobiia > IMCC26256 > DASPTH01 > DASUAS01. The sequence continues at coordinate 5,101 of DASUAS010000067.1, read as the reverse complement.
ACGACCAGCGCACCCGTCTGCTCGACGCGGTGCGTGGCGTCATGTCCGAAGGACTCGAACGCGAGCGGCGCCGCACCGGCGGGTTGTCACAGCCGAAGCTGGGTGAGCACTTCGAGGTGCACGCCCGCTACGGGTCACCGTGCCCCCGCTGCGACGAGACGCTCCGGCGCGTGAGCTACGAATCGCACGAGGTCACCTACTGCCCGCACTGCCAGACCGGCGACAAGGTGCTCGCCGATCGGCGCATGTCGCGCCTCGTCAAGTAGCCGTCATCCCGCCCTCCCCTGCGAACATCTCGGGCTTGCCGTACGCCCGTGGGGGCCAGGACCGAGATGCTCGGCGGTGGGGGTCACCAGCCGCGGGAGCCGGCGCCGCCCTTGAACGGGCCGACGACGTTCGCGGTGATCCAGCCGCCGTAGAACCCACCGGGTTGGGGGACGACGCGCTCGCCGTCGACGAAGCACGCGTCCATGCGTCCGGCGTAGAACGCGACGTGGTCGCGCAGCGGCGCGAACGCCGGGCTGGGCGTGGCGTACGCCCACGCCGCGTCCTCCTCGACCCGGTCGCCCCCGTGCACCGCGTAGTAGTGGGCGCGTCCCTTCCACTCGCAGAACGAAGCAGCTGCGCTCGCCCCCAGCGCGCCGGGCGCGACGTCGGCGGGCGGGAAGTAGTAGTTCGGCGGGTGGCTCGTCTCCAACACGCGGTAGGCGCGCGTGGTGTCGGCCACGGTCACGCCGCCGAGCACGACGACGAGGTGCGCGGTGGTCGGCTCGAGTCGCGGCGGTCGTGGGTACTCCCATGCCGACTCCTGCCCGGGCCCGACCGGATCAGGCTCGGGTCGGGTGGAGAAGCGCACTCCTCGACTGTACGGGGGCTATCGGTGCAGCGTCTCGCCGGTGTCGACGACCTCGAACGCGCCGCCGGGCACCGTCTTGAGCTGGTTCAGGTCGTCGTCGTCCCAGCGGGGGTCGGCGGCGCCGGAGATGAACCAGTTGCTGCCGTTGTCGGCGACGATCATCCCGTACCGCTTCAGCGCGTCGAGCACGACCCGCGCCTCGCCGTGGTAGGCCGACACGTCGAAGCTCGCCCGCAGCCGCAGCCGCAGTCCCATGGGCGGCAGCGCCGGGTCGGTGTTCGACGACGCCCAGTGCGTCGCCGGGTGCAGGTACGCGCGCTGCGTGCTCGACACCGTGAAGCGCAACGCGTGGTCGATGTGGCCGCCGGCGACCTCGTCGTAGCGCACGAGACCGGGGAAGATCGGGAGTCCGGCGGCGTCGGCCGACGTCCACCCGTCGGGCCGCAGCGCGTTCGAGGTGAGGTCGAACACCGCACCTGACGCCGCCGACCACCGACCGGTGCCGGGGCTGGCCCCGTACAGCTCGTAGAGCTTGCAGTGGTCGCGGTCGACGGCGAGGACGTGCGCGTCGCCGCCGTCCTCGACCGGGGCCGCGAGCGGGATCGGGTACGGGCCGGGGTCGCTCTCGTCGCCGTAGTCGGTGAAGGTGACGGGCACGAGCGGCTGCGTGCCGGGCACCGTGATGTACGGGATGCCGTAGGCGCCGCCGCCGCCGAAGTCGGCGTGCAGCTTCTGGTTGCCCCCGAGCGCGGCGATGGCCGCGAGGTACGCGTTCGAGCTCCGGTCGACGGGAAGCGCCGAGACGTCGCGGTTCCACGCGTTGTCGGACGGGAACACGGTGCAGCTGCCGAGGGGACCGTTCTGGGCCCAGGTGTCCCCGCTCGGGCGAGTCGTGGTGGTCGTGGTGGTCGTCGCCGCCCGGGTGGTCGTCGTGGTGGGTGTCGGCGGCGCCGGCGCCGGGAGGCACGCCGACAGCGCCAGGGCACCCACGGCGAGGGCCAGGACGAGCAGCAGGCCACGACGCATGCGCTGGTATCGGCAGCCGGAGCCGAATTCCTTGAAGCGACCTGCCACCGACGGCCGCACCTACGATGATCGGCCGATGCGCCCGGTGCTCGGCTCGATCCCCAGCCCCTCGAGCGGGAACCTGGGACCCTTCCACATGTACGGCGTCATCCTCGCCGTGGGCGTCCTCGCCGGCGTGTACATCGCCGAACATCGCTGGCGCCGGCGCGGCTACCCCAAGGACGGGATCTACGACATCTCGTTCTGGGTCGTCATCTGGGGCGTCGTCGGCGCCCGCCTCTACCACGTGATCACCGACTACCAGCTGTTCGAGCACGATCCGTGGCGGGCGTTCCAGATCTGGCGCGGTGGTCTCGGCATCTGGGGCGCGGTGATCGGTGGCGCGATCGCGGTGATCGTGGTCACGCACCGCCGTCACCTGCCCACGCTCGTGGTCATGGACTGCATGGCGCCGGGCATCGTCCTCGCGCAGGCACTCGGGCGGTGGGGCAACTACTTCAACCAGGAGCTGTTCGGGAGGCCGACCACGCTGCCGTGGGGACTCGAGATCTCGCTGCTGCACCGTCCCGCCGGCTACACGCGGTACACGACGTTCCAGCCGACCTTCCTCTACGAGTCGCTGGCGTGCCTCGCGATCTTCGGTGTGCTGCTGCTCGTCGAGCATCGCCGGCGCCTCAAGTTCGGCCAGACGTTCGCGCTCTACGTCGCGCTCTACACGTTCGCGCGCTTCTTCTTCGAGAACATGCGCATCGATCCCGCGCACGAGATCGCCGGGATGCGACTGAACGCGTGGGTCTCGATCCTCGTGTTCGTGTTCGGCGTGGCCTGGTTCGTGTGGCTCGGCCGCCACGAGCCACCGCAGCGGCGTCCGGGCGACCCTCTGATTGCCGACGCAACTACCTCCGTCGCCGTCGACGGAGCGCCCTAGAGTCTTTCGGTCGATCCCCCACGAAGAGAGTCCCTCGATGACGGACACGCTCAGCCCCCCGTCCGTCGACGTCGCCGCGCGTGCCGTCGACGCGTCCAAGATCTACGGCAGCGGCGAAGCCGAGGTCCGGGCCCTCAACGCCATCAACGTGCAGTTCCAGACCAGCCGCCTCACCGCGATCATGGGTCCGTCGGGCTCGGGCAAGTCGACGTTGCTGCACTGCATGGCCGGCCTCGACCGCCTCACGAGCGGTCAGATCTTCCTCGGTGACGTGCAGATCAGCCGTGCCAGCGAGAAGGAGCTGACGCTCATCCGGCGTGACCAGCTCGGCTTCATCTTCCAGTCCTACAACCTCATCCCGACGCTCACCGCGCTCGAGAACATGACGTTGCCGATGTCGTTGGCCGGGACGAAGCCCGACCCGGCGTGGCTCGACACCATCGTCACGACGGTGCGCCTGCAAGACCGGCTCACGCACCGTCCGGCCGAGCTCTCGGGCGGACAGCAGCAGCGCGTCGCGGTCGGGCGTGCGCTCCTCAGCAAGCCGTCGATCATCTTCGCCGACGAGCCCACCGGCAACCTCGACTCGCGCTCGGGCGCCGAGATCCTGAGCTTCATGCGCAAGGCGGTCGACGACCTCGGCCAGACGATCGTGATGGTCACGCACGACCCGATCGCGGCGGGCTACGCCGACCGTGTGGTGTTCCTGGCCGACGGCGCCATCGTCGACGAGCTGAGCTCGCCGACAGCCGACAGCGTCCTCGACAAGATGAAGAGCCTCGGCGGCTGAGCGGGCCGGTCGACGCGCATGTGGAAGGTCACGCTCAAGGGGATCTGGAGCAAGAAGGTCCGCTTCCTGCTCACCGGCATCGCAGTGATGCTGGGCGTCGCGTTCGTCTCGGGCACGTTCGTGCTCACCGAGACGATCACGAACACGTTCAACGGCCTGTTCAGCGACATCTACCAGCACACCGACGCGGTGGTGCGGGCCAAGCAGGAGTTCAGCGCGCAGGGCTTCGGCGACGCCGGCCGGGGGACGATCAGCGCCGACCTGCTCTCCACGGTCCGCGACACGAAGGGCGTCGCTGCGGCCGACGGCACTGTGCAGGGCCTCGCGGTCATCGTCGACAAGAAGGGTGACGCGCTCGGGAGCAACGGCCGGGGCGCGCCGACGTTCGGATTCAGCTACGTCCCCGATCGTGAGCTGAGCACCATCCACATCGTGGACGGCCGTGGACCGCGGGCGCCCGACGAGGTGGTGATCGACAAGAAGAGCGCGGACGACGCCGGCTACAAGGTCGGCGACACCGTGCCCGTGGTCACCAAGGCCGGCCGCAACGATTACACGCTCACCGGCATCGTGAAGTTCGGCAGCGCCGACAGCCCCCTCGGCGCCACCATCGCCGCGTGGGCACCGGCCACCGCCAGTCGACTGCTCGGCACGCCCGGTCAGTTCCAGTCGATCGACGTGAAAGCGGAGTCCGGCGTCTCGCAGAACGAGGTCGTCGACAACCTCCGGGCGTCGCTGAAATCGGCACCCGGGACCGAGAACGTCGAGGTCATCAGCGGCAAGGCGATCACCACGGAGAGCCAGAACAACCTGAAGGACAACCTCTCGTTCTTCAACACGTTCCTGCTCATCTTCGGCGTGGTCGCGCTGCTCGTCGGCTCGTTCATCATCTTCAACACGTTCTCGATCGTCGTCGCCCAGCGCAGTCGTGAGCTCGCGCTGCTGCGCGCCATCGGCGCGGGGTCGAGCCAGGTGCTCGGCTCGGTGCTGTTCGAGGCGGTGCTCGTGGGCCTCGTGGCGTCGACGATCGGCTTCGTCCTCGGCATCTTCCTCGCCGCCGGGCTCAAGGCGCTGCTCGGCGCGCTCGGGCTCGACATCCCCGCCAGCCAGATCGCCATCCCGGCGGCCGCGATCATCTGGTCGTACGTGCTCGGCATGATCGTCACCGTCGTCGCCGCGATCGCGCCTGCACTGCGGGCGGCGCGCATCCCGCCGATCGCGGCGATGCGCGACGCCACCATCGACCGCTCGAGCACGTCGCCGCGCCGGGCGGTCATCGGCATCCTCGTCACGCTCGTGGGCGTCGTCTTCCTCGTGCTCGGTCTGTTCGGGAACAGCGGGCTGCTCTACGTCGGCGTGGGGATGGGGATCGTGTTCCTGGGGGTCGCGGTGCTCGGCCCGACGATCGCGGGCCCGATCAGCGGCGCGCTGGGCATCCCGATCCAGCGGTTCAAGGGCATCACCGGCGTCCTCGCGCGCGAGAACGCGATCCGCAACCCCA
>DASUAS010000066.1:0-2602 GCA_035763625.1 Acidimicrobiia bacterium | reverse complement strand
ACCTCGGCGAGGTCGGTGTGGATCTGCTCGAGACTCGGGACGGCGGCGCGGTTGCGCGTCGACGCGAGCAGCACCCGGTTGAGCGACGGGAGGACCCGGAAGCCGACCGCGGCGAAGGTCGCGACGAGGGCGAGCGCGGTCGGGGTCGTGTGGTGGGTGAACGCGACCGCCGCGACGGCGGCGGTGCACAGCAGCAGGCAGAGCTCGAGGAACGAACGCGGCATCTGCTCGTTCATGGCGATCGTGCGTTGTGCGTCACCGACGCGGTGCCGCAGTTCGTCGTACCGACGCACGAAGTGGGGCTGCGCCTGCAGGAGCGCGATCTCCCGCGACGCGCGCAGCGACTCGTTGGCGATGGAATGCGACAGGCGATGGTCGGTGTGCAGCGAGGCGCTGGCGGCGCCGGTCCGTCCGTAGATCAGTCGTCGGTAGCCGAGCGCCGCGACCGAGAACGTCACGACGGCGACCGCGGCCTCGAGTGGCGCGATCACGAGCACGACGATCGAGAGCAGCACGATCACCAACTGGTCGGCGATCGCCGGGAGCACGAAGGCGAGTCCCTCGGTGAAGACCCGTCGCAGCGACTCCGAGAGGGTTCGTTGCAACGCGGCAGTGTCGACCGCGCCGGGCGTCGAGGAGGCGACGGCCAAGCGGTTCGCGAACAGCTTCGTGGCGAGCCTGGTCTCGGCCGAGATGATGAAGCGCAGGTTCCAGCGCATGAACGCGATGGCGAGGAGGTTCTTGAGCGCGAAGAGCCCGACCACCGCGATGGCGAGGTAGGTCGGGTCGCGGAACGGCCCGAACGTCGTGACCGAGGTGTCGCCTCCGTGGCCGGGGCTCGCCAGGAGCTGGATCAGCGGGAACACCAGGATGACCGCGAGCATGTCGAGCAGGGCGAGCGTGGCCGAACCCACCCCCGAGAGCAAGATCTTCCGCCGCGTACGCCCGTCGACGAGCGCCATCACGCCCCGGATCAGCTTCACGTCAGCCCCAGCTCAGGGGTGTCCCGGTCCGCCGGCTCGAGCGGCGAATCCCCCATGTCAGAGGATCGGCGCGATTCGGGGTCCGGTTGAGGGCCGGTTGAGGGTCAAGGTGGATCCCCGAGCGGTCGATCCGACGTCATGGAGCAGGCCCGGGGAGACGTCGCGCCTCGACTGAGCATCTGCATCCCCACCTACAACATGGCACCCTGGCTCCGAGGTGCCGTGGGCAGCGCGGTCGCGATCGGCTTCCCCGACGAGGTGGAGATCATCGTCGTCGACAACTGCTCGACCGACGAGACCGGTGACGTCCTGGCCGAATTCATCGGGGTGCCGAACCTGCGGGTGGTGCGAGCGGCCGAGCACGTCGACATGATCGGCAACTTCAACCGCTCCGTGCGCGCTAGTCGCGGCACCTGGGTCACGATGCTGAGCGCCGACGACGAGCTCGTGCCCGACTACTACGCGAACATGCGCGACCACCTCGCGCGGGATGACGTGGCCGCGATCAGCCAGACGGCGACGACCTGCTGGGAGGACGAGGAGACGGCGTTCGGCCCACTCGAGCCCCAGACGTTCGGGCTGGAGGAGCTCGTGGTGTCCATGGGCTCGGGTGTGTGCATGACGACGACCGCCTTTCGTCGGGACCTGTTCGACGCGGTCGACGGGTTCTGTCCGGACGCAAACTTCATCTTCGACGTGGACCTGTTCGTCCGCCTCGTGCTCACCTCGGGCCTTCCGATCCGTGCGTTGGGCACGGAAGGCGGTCGCTACTTCCCCTTGCGAGGCTCGTCGTGGCAACGGCTCGAGGAGACGGGGGAGGCAACCGCGCTCCGCCAGCAGTGGGTCGATCTCCGCCGGTGCGAGCTCGGGCCGGAGATGGCGCGAGCCGCCGAAGGCACGCTCGGATCGTTGGCCCGCTACAACGGGTTGGCCCAGCTTGGCCGAGGTCGTCGCGACGTCGCTCGGCGCGAATTCACGGTGTCACTGCGTTACACGCACGGTCGAGAGCACTGGAAGACGAGGGCTGCGTTGCTGGCCACTCGGCTCCCGGGCGGCGTGGCCGAGAGGTTGGTGGGGGCGCGAGCCCAGCTCGTCGGCGCTAGGTGATGTCGAGCATGCGTTGCAGCGCGACCCGAGCCCACTCCGCCGTCTGAGCTTCGACGACGATCTGGTTGACGACCTCACCGCGCACGAGTGACTCCAGCACCCAGGCCAGGTGCGGCCCGTCGATGCGGAACATCGTCGAGCACGGGCAGATCAACGGGTCGAGCGACACGACAGTCAGATCCGAGTGCTCGGCCGCCATGCGCTGCACCATGTGGATCTCGGTGCCGACCGCGATCACCGAGCCCGGCGCCGCCGCCTCGACGAAAGCCAGGATGCGCTCCGTGGAACCAACACGATCGGCCAGCTCCACCACGTCGTGCGCGCACTCGGGGTGGACGATCACCTGACCGTCGGGGTGCTCCTCGCGGAACGCGGCGATGTGCTCGGGGCGGAACCGCTGGTGCACCGAGCAGTGGCCTTTCCACAGCAGGATTTTCGCGCGCCGGATCTGCTCCGGCGTGAGCCCACCCATCGGCTCATCGGGATCCCACACCTGCATCTCGTCGAGCGGC
>DASUAS010000065.1:0-2497 GCA_035763625.1 Acidimicrobiia bacterium | reverse complement strand
GAGTTGTAGGCGTTCCGTGCCTTCACCGGACGGGGCGCCGCGGTTGACACCATCCGGCGCTCGGGGGAGAATTCGGGCACGCTGGAGGGAGGCCCGACCATGTCGTGGAACCTGAGCGGAAGCTACGTCGAGACGTGTTCGTGCGAGCTGATGTGCCCGTGCAACCTGTCGTTCGACCACGGAGCCACGTACGACTTCTGTCTCGCGACCCTCGTGTTCAGCATCCGCGAGGGCGCGATCGAGGGCACCGACATCGCGGGCTCGAAGGTCGTCATGATCGCGGACACCCCGAAGGTCATGACCGACGGGAACTGGCGCTTGGGTGTCTTCATCGACGAGAAGGCGACCGACGAGCAGTTCGACAAGCTGGTGCGGGTCTTCGGCGGTCAGCTCGGGGGGCCGATGGCTGCGCTGACCCCGTTGGTGGGTGAGATGCTCGGTGTCGAGCGCGCCGCCATCGAGGTCCGCGACGACGGGCTCCTTCACAGCGTCCGTGTCGGCGACGCGATCGAGTTCGAGATCGAGGACATCGTGCCGTTCGGCGTGGAGACCGGTCAGCCGGTCCGATTCGACGGAATGTTCCATCCAGTGGGGTCGAACCTCACCATGGCCGAAGCGAAGCGCTCGCGAATCAACGCGTTCGGCATCCAGTACGAAGGCAAGACCGGGCTCTCGACATCCGAGTTCTCCTGGGCGGCGTGACGGCATGATCGCCCCCGCGGTGAAGCGCGGGCGCGGCGGCGGGGACCTCGGACCGGCCTTCTCCGCCGTTCGCACGCGACGCGGTCTCGTCGCGCTGCTCTTCGTGCTCGCGGCGGTCGGTTGGTGGTGGACCGCCGACCAGATGCGCGGGATGGACAACGGGCCCTGGACCGATCTCGGAGCGTTCGGCTGGTTCTTCTCGGTCTGGGTCGTGATGATGGCCGCGATGATGTTTCCGTCGGTGGCGCCGACGGTCGCCTTGTACTCGCGCATGACCAGGCAACGATCGCCGCTGTTGCCCGTGCTGTTCGCGGCGGGTTATCTCGTCACGTGGGCTGGTGCAGGTCTCCTCGTGTTCGCGACCCGGGCCGGGGTCGATGCACTGGGCGACAACGTGCTCGGGTGGAACCGCGCCGGCCGTTGGGGGGCCGGCGCGACGCTCCTGCTCGCCGCGGTCTACCAGTTGACACCGCTCAAGGACGTCTGCCTCGGGAAGTGTCGGAGCCCGCTGGGCTTCTTGCTGGGTTCCTGGCGCGACGGGTCGTGGGGAGCGCTGCAGATGGGCACCAAGCACGGCGCCTGGTGTGTCGGTTGCTGCTGGGCGCTCATGGCTGCCCTCCTCGCATTGGGAGTCATGAGCGTCGCCTGGATGGCGGTCGTCGCAGGACTCATCGCACTCGAGAAGACGTTGCCGTGGCGCCGGATCGCGACACACGGGACCGCCACGGTGCTCCTCGTCCTCGGCGCGCTCGTGCTCGTCGCCCCCACGACGATCCCGGGCCTCACGACCCCGAACCACGCACCGATGCATGCCATGACGGCCCGGGCGTCGTAGATCGCGATCCCCTCCGAGGCGTTCCCTTTCCTCGGCCGTCGGGTCTGCGATGCTACGGCCCGGAATGACGACCACCACCGATGCGCCTGACACGCCCGAGACGCCGAAGCCGCCCGACTCGACGTCGGAGACCAAGGCGTCACGCCTCGCCGCGTTTCGCGCCCACTCGTTCGGGCCCGCGTCGGAGCAGCCCTACCGCCGTCGCACCAGCGACTGGGTGCGCCTCGCCATCGGCATCGGCATCCTGGCGTTCGCGATCTGGCACCAAGACGACCCCGGCACGTTCGAGCGCAACCTCTTCACCACCCTGAACGGGCTGCCCAACCAGCTCGAGTCGTTCTTCCGCCTCCTCTACTCCCTGGGCGCCCTGTGGGCGCTCGGCCTCGTCGTCGTGGCCGCGCTCGTGGGCCGCCGGTGGCGCCTGGCGCGCGACATGGCGATCGGTGGTGTCGTGGCCTGGGTGCTCGGTCGACTCATCGGCACGCTGGTGGTCGAGAGCTCCAGCCTCCAGCACGCGCTCGACGTCGTCACCCGCATCGGCGACGACTCGGTCGCGTTCCCCGCCGTCCGCCTCGCCGTCATCGTCGCGGTGATCTCGGTGGCTTCGCCCTACCTCACCCGACCGGTGCGACGCCTCGGGCAGCTGCTCGTGCTGCTGATCGCGATCGCGTCGCTCTACCTCGGCACCACGCTGCCCGACGGGCTGCTCGCCGCGGTTGCGCTGGGATGGGCGATCGCCGCGCTCGTCCACCTCGGGTTCGGGTCGCCGGGCGGGCGTCCGACCGCGGCGCAGGTGCAGGCCACGTTGTCGGAGCTCGGCGTCGACGCGCGCGACGTGCACCTGCTCCCCGTGCAGCCGAGGACGGGGACCGCGATGAGCGCGCGCGACGACACCGGTGAGCTCATGGTGCGGGTGCTCGGCCGAGACGAGGCCGATGCCCAGCTGATGTCGAAGTTCTG
>DASUAS010000064.1:0-3748 GCA_035763625.1 Acidimicrobiia bacterium | reverse complement strand
ACGTCGGTCTTGAACGGTTGCGTCTCGCGGCCGAAGCCGGCGGCCAGGTCGGCGGCCCGGGTGGCGGGCCGGGAGGCGATCACCTCGAGCACGGCCCGGGTCCACGGGCCGTGGCTGCTGGCGCGGTCGAGGCGGTCGAGGCGCCGGTCGATCTCTTCGCGGTCGTCGACGGTCAATTCCGCCGAGGCCGCGAGCACCGAACGGGGGTCGGGTTCGTCGACGACGTGGAAGGCGATGCGGAACACGGGCAGCTCGGGGTCGCCGCGGAGCTGGCCGACCAGGGTCGCGGCATCGGGGAAGCCCGCGCGGCGGGCGTCGGTGTTCGTGATCTCGGCGGGGTCGACCTCGCGGACGTCGTCGACCTCGATCATCATCCGGCCGACGATGCGGTGGCCGGTGCGGTACCGGTGCCCGGCGATCACCTGGCGCCGCTTCCAACGTCGGAACGTGACCGTGACCGAACCGTCGGCGATGAGCGGCCAGAACCGGCCCTGGAACAACACCGGGGGAGCCTACGAGGACGGCCTACGCGGTGAGACGCACGGGCATCCGCTTGTAGCCCGCGTTGAGGTTCGACCGCACCCGCACCGGGTCGCCGGTGAGCTCGATCTCCGAGAACGTCGACAGCACCTCTTCGAAGAAGATCCGCCCCTCGAGCCGCGCGAGGTGGGCACCCAGGCAGAAGTGCTCCCCGATGCCGAACGAGAGGTGGGGGTTGGGCGACCGGTGGATGTCGAAGCGGTTCGGATCGTCGAACACGGTCTCGTCGCGGTTGGCCGACGTGTAGTACATGAGCACCTTGTCGCCCTTGGCGATGTCGACGCCGTGGAGCGTGGTGGCGTCGGTCGTGGTGCGGCGGAAGTAGTGCAGCGGGTTCTCGTAGCGCAGGATCTCCTCGACCGCGCCGGGCAGCAGCGACGCGTCGGCGCGCACCTCCGCCAGCTGCTCGGGGTGGCGCAGCAGGGCCAGCAGTCCCGACGACAGCATCGTCTTGGTGGTGTCGTTGCCGGCGGTGACGAGCTGCACGAAGAAGATGCCGAAGTCGAGGTCGCTCATCGGACCGTCGCCGAAGTTGCCGGCGAGGATGAGCGACGTGAGGTCGTCGCGCGCGGGCTCGGTGCGACGCTGGGCCGCGAACTGCATCGCGTACATCGCCATGTGCATGGTGCCGTCGCCACCGGACTCGTACGCCGAGCCCTCGGCCGTACCCGCGCTCTCGGCGCCGACGATGTCGGGATCCTGGCCGCTGGTGTTCATCTCGGCCCAGAGCTGGATCTGGTGCCAGTCGTCGCGCGGCAAGCCCATGAGCTCGCCGACGACCTGGCTCGGGAGCCGGGTGGCGACGTCGTGCACGAAGTCGACGTCGCGCTGGTCACGCGCCTGCGCGTTGATCTCGCGGCAGATGGCGCGGATGCGATCCTCGAGGCTGGCGATGACCCGGGCCTTGAAGCTGGGGGCGAGCGGGCTCCGGTAGTCGGTGTGCTTGGGCGGGTCCATCGCCAGGAGCATCCCCCGCATCTGCTCGAGGCGATCGGGAGCCAGGTTCTCGAGCACGACGCCGCCCTCGCTGGCCGAGTAGAGCACCGGTTGGCGGGCCACCGCGGTGAGGTCGGCGTGGGTGAGCACGGCCCAGAACCCGGGCTCGTCGGGCATGTCCTGCCAGTAGACGGGCTGGGTCCGGCGCAGTTCGGCGAGGAACTCGTGGGGGGCGCCGCCGACGAAGACGTCGGGGTCCCAGAGCGCGGGCACGGGCTGGATCGGGCTGGTCACGGAGGCGGCGGTCATGCCCCCATCTTCACAGGTCTGCGCCTGGGCGAACTAGGTCAGCGGGCCCTCGAGGCCCGGTTCGAGTGGTCCCGGCCGCACGACGTGGTCGGCGGCGGCGGGGAACCGGTCGACGTCGCGCAGCGCGGGGAAGCAGCCCCACCAGAGCCCGGCGACCGCGAGCGTCGCCACCCCGCCGAGCGCGACCGCGGCCCCGGGCCCGAGCACCTGGCCGACCACGCCGGCCTCGAAGGCGCCGAGCTCGTTCGACGCGCCGATGAACACCGCCTCGACCGCCAGGACGCGGCCGCGCTTTTCGGCCGGCGTGACGAGCGGGACGAGCGTCGAGCGGATGAACACGCTCACCGCGTCGGCTCCGGAGAGCACGAGCAGCGCGACGAACGCGACGACGAAGCTCGTCGTCACGCCGAGGACGATCGTGCCGACGCCGAACACGCCGACGGCGACGAGCAGCGCGCGTCCGATGCGCCGGCTCACCGGGCGGGCGGTGAGGAACAGCGCGACCGCGCCGGCGCCGATGCCGGTGGCGGCGCGCAGCCAGCCGAGGCCGACCGCGCCCACGCCGAGACGGTCCTCGGCGATCGCCGGCAGCAGCGCGACCGCGCCCCCGAAGAGCACTGCGAACAGGTCGAGCGAGATCGCCCCCAGCAGGACCGGCTGGCTGCGCACGAAGCGCACGCCCTCGACGGCCTCGCGCAACCCCTCGCGGTCGGCGTCGGCGATGGTCCTGCCATCGACGGAACCGGCGCTGCGTTCGAACGGGCGGACGTGCACGAGCAGCACGAGGCCGGCGGCGACCACGACGAGGACGGCGGCGGCGGCGAAGGGCACCCACGGCGCGACCACGGAGAGGAAGCCGCCGAGCACCGGGCCGAGCACGAGCCCGCCCTGCCAGGTCGCGGCCTGGCGGGCGGTGAGCCAGGGGAGCCGTTCGCCGGAGACGGTGTCGGCGGGCAGCGCCCGGGTCGCGGGCGTGGCGAACGCCCGCGCGGTGCCGTAGCCGATGACGAGCAGGAAGATCGGCAGCGTCGACGTGGGGCCGGTGCTGGCGTAGACGGCCACGCCCACGATGACCAGCGCCTCGACCGCCTGGGCCGACGCCGCCAGCCGGCGCCGGTCGACCCGGTCGGCCACCGGCCCGGTCACGAACACCAGCAGCGCGGCGGGCGTGAAGGCGGCGAGCCCGAGCAGGCCCAGGTCCAGCTCGCTGCCGGTCATGTCGAACACCAGCTTGCCCAGGATGGTGTCGAGCAGGGTCATCGCCGCGGTGGCCGCGAACACCGACGAGAGCAGCGCGACGACCGAGCGGGTGTCCCCGCGCCCGTCGTCCGGTTGCTCCGCTTGCACCGACGCAAGGTAGCGCCGCGAGTACCGTGCCCCGGGTGAGTTCCCCGCCCGCGCCGACCCAGCGCGCCCGGAGACGCCCGTCGCGACCCCGCTGGGACCGGTTCGCGATCGCGGTCGGCGTGACCGCGGCGCTGGTCGTGCTGTTCGGTGCGGGTCCGCTGGAGCTGAGCGGCGCGACGCCGAGCCTCGAAGCTGCGGCCGCGGTGCACGCGGTGGGCAACGACCCGACCGACGCGACACCGCCGTCGGACACCGGCACCGGTGACGCGGCGTCGACGTCGACGAGCACGACGTCGACGAGCACGACGACGACCACCACCACGACGGTCCCGCCGACGACCACGACCACCACACCGAAGCTGCGGGTCCCCGGCCTCGGCCTGCCGAAGCAACCGGTGCCGACGCCCGTCTCGCTCCCCGCGACTGGCTCCGCCCCGGTGTTCAGTCGCATCCCGACGACCAACAAGGTGATCTTCCTCGGCATCGACGACGGCATCGTGCGCGACCCCGCGGTCGCCGACCTGCTGCGGCAGGCGAACATCCCGTTCACGATGTTCCTGGTCAAGGCCGAGGCCGACGCCGGCGTCGACTACTTCCGCCAGCTGCAGCAGTACGG
>DASUAS010000063.1:0-8108 GCA_035763625.1 Acidimicrobiia bacterium | reverse complement strand
TCGGCAGCGCGGCCCCGCCTGGCACTCGAGCAGGCCGAGGCCGCCGATCATCTCGGGTTGCAGCGCGCGGTTGGTGGCGAGGAAGCCGCCGAGCGCCTTGCGTTCGAGCGCTTCGACCGGCATGTCCTCGATCGGAAGCGAGGGGAGCGCGAGCGCGGTCGCCATGTCGCGGTGCAGCTGGGTGTGCACCGCGGTGGGGTCGCCGCGGCCCATCTCGTCCCAGTAGTTGGCGGCGAGGGTGAGCTTCGGCTGGCCCGCGAGGCCGACCTGGCAGACCGCGACCAGGTCGTCGAAGTCGGCGTCGGGGCCACCCTCGAGGGCCAGGAACTCGAGGAGCTCGTCGCGGGTGGCGGTGTCGGCCAACCAGTCGTACACCGGCGGGACCAGGTCGTCGCGGGCGATGCGACGCATCGTGGCGACCGGGTCGTCGCTCCACCCGTCGTGGTGTCCGAGGTGCGCGCGGAACGCCGCTTCGAGCTGACCCTTGACGCGCGCGACGCGGGGGTCGTGCTGCCACCGCTCCGCCCCCTGCAGCTGCTCGAGCGGAGCGAGGTGCAGGGCATAGACGTCGAGCAGCGTGACCAGGAGCTCGGGGTAGGGGATCGTCGTCGTGTCGGTCGCCGGCGATCGCATCGCGCGCCGAAGCCTCGCGGTCAGTCCTCGGTCGGTCATCGACGTGCTGCTACCCGTGCGCACCGGCTCTCAACCGCGGCACCGCTACGAGAGCGCGGCGCGGAGCTCGCGGTGCCAGTAGTCGAGGAACCCTTCCTGGTCGGGCCCGATCTGGTGGAAGTAGAGGTGGTCGTACCCCGCGTCGACGTACTGCTGCACCGAGTCCCTCACGGCATCGATCAGGTCGGGGCCGCAGGGCACCGACTTGATCGCGTCGTCCTCGGTGACCACCTCGGAGGCCTGCTCGAAGTGCGTCCACGTGGGCAGGTCCTGTGCGAGCTGACCCGGGATGGCGGCGTTGGGCCACGTCTCGTACGCGGTGCGACGGCCCTGCTCGACCGAGTCGGCCCAGCACACGTTGAGCTGCGCGTAGCGCGGCCCGCTCCCGCCCGCCTTCTCGAACGCGCCGACCAGGTCGGGGTCGGGCGCGTTGCCCCAGTAGCCGTCGCCGATGCGACCGGCCAGCTCCGCCGACTCCTCACCGAACCCCGACACGACGATCGCCACCTCGGCGGCCGGCGGATCGAAGAGACGCGCGTTGTCGACCTCGTAGTGCTCACCCCGGTGCTCGACGGTCTCCCCGCTGAACAACGCCCGGATGATCCCGACCGCCTCCTCCAGCATCTCGCGCCGCACCGCGGGCGGTGGCCAGCGCACGCCCACCACGTGCTCGTTGAGCGCTTCGCCGGTGCCCACGCCGAGGAAGAAACGGTCGTCGAAGAGGAGCGACGTCGTGGCCGCGGCCTGCGCGACGACCGCGGGATGGACGCGGACGAGCGGACAGGTGACGCCGACGCCGACCGCGACCTCGTCGGTGGTGCGCGAGATCGCGCCGAGCACCGACCACACGAACGGGCTGTGGCCCTGTGCGCTCACCCACGGGTGGTAGTGGTCGGAGATCGAGAGGAACTCGAACCCGACCTCTTCGGCTCGCTGCGCGTTCGCGACCAGCTCGTGCGGTGGGTGCTCTTCGCTGGAGAGCGTGTACCCGAACGTCGTCACCGGTGCTTCGCCGACGCCGTGCCGCCCTTGCGGCCGGCCGCCTTGTGCTGCGCGGTCGTGCCGCCCTGCTCGGGGTTGCCGCCCGGGCCCGACTTCTTCCCGCCGTGGCTCGAGGCGTCGGGGGAGTTCGCGATCCTCGCGGCGCGGGACTTCGACATCCCCTTGTCGCGCAACGCCTCGTACTGCTTCTCGTTCTTGACGCTGGCTCGCTTGCCCGGCATGGGAACCTCCTCGTCGCGTCGCGGGCCGTTCGCCCCCACGAGTTGGAGAGCCCGTACCCGGTCGGCGCGAACCGAAACGCGCCCGTCGAGGCCTTCAGGCGTTCAGGCGTTCAGGCGCTCAGGCGCGCCGCGTCGTGCTCGGCCTCGACGTCGTCCCGGTCGCGGTCGTGCGGGTCGGTCCAGCGGAGCATCTCGGCCAACGTCACGCCGTAGACGAGGTGCGCGACGAGGTTCGCGACCTGTCGACCGGTGTCGTCCTTCCCGCTGTGGGGGTGGAGCCGCATGGCGGGGAGGAGGCCGCGGTAGCTGCCGGCGTAGAGGAGACCTGCGTACGCGCTCGCGGTGAGCTCGCGGAAGCGTCGAGGTGCGAACGTCGCGTAGAGCGCGCCGCACGCGGTGCCGAACGCGAGGTGCAGCGCGAGCCCCTTCATGAGCACCGTCGGAGGGTCGGGCCGGCGACCGAACCCGAGGTGGAGACGGCGGGTGATCTCGAGCGGCGGAGGGCGACGCCCTGCCGCGACCGCGGTCGGGAACTGGACCGCACTCATGGCGACGGTCGCGGCGCCACCCGCGAGGGCGCCGCGCGCGGTTCGCCGGTACCACGGTTCGGTGCGCACGGCCACCACGTCAGCCCTCGTCGACCACGTGCACGGCCGCTTCCTCCGCGCTGAGTCCGCCGGTGCCCGCGTCGGTGCCTCGCGCCACCAGGTCCGCCTCGTCGTCGATCGTCTCGAGCTCCTCGTCCTCGGGCGCCACCAGGACGGGGGACCGGTCGTCGGCGTGCACCTCGGTGTCGGGCAGCTCGCGGCGGAGTCGCTGATCGAGCGGCTCGTCGCGGGACTGCTCCCCGGCGGTGACGCCGTAGTCGGCGGCGGCCGGATGGTCGGTGGGCGGGGAAGTGCCCTCCTGGGGATCGCCGGTGGCCACCTTCTCGGGGAGAGGGCCTTCGAGGTCGGGGATGCCTTCGGCGTCGAGCGAGCGGTCGAGTCCCACGTCGCAGGGGTGCCCCGGCTCGCCGCGCGACAAACGCTCGCGCCGCGCGATCGCCGGCGTCTCGTGAGACATCCGGGTTTGTCCGCCGCCGCCGCGGGTATGGCCCCTTGGGCCGCCGGTAGGGGGCGAACGTGCGCGATCGGATCATCGCCATCTCAGCCGCATTCGTCGTCGGCTGTGCACTGATGGGCATCGCCGTGCTGACTCGCGCGGGCGCGACGCGAACGGCGTTCGCGTCGACGTCCGGGGTCGCGCACGCCGCGACCGTGCAGGACGTCTACCTGCGCGACTGCGCGACCTGTCACGGTGCCGACGCACGCGGCACCGAGTTCGGTCCCGACCTCCACGGGGCCGGCGCGGCGCAGGTCGACTTCCAGCTCTCCACCGGCCGCATGCCGGCGCCGACCGGTGACGCCGCGCAGCACCGCCAGCGGCCGTCGGAGAAGGTGGCCCAGGAGAGGCGGCCCCCGCGTTACGACGCCACCACCCGCCGAGAGCTCGTCGAGTACGTCGTGCAGCTCGCGGGCGGCGGCGGACCCGCCATCCCCGACCTGCACGCCGGTGCCGGCAACGTCGCCGCGGGAGGCACGGTGTACCGCCTGCAGTGCGCGGCCTGTCACGCGTGGTCGGGTGACGGCGGTGCGCTCCTGCAGCGCGAGGCGCCGTCGACGCACGCGGCGACGCCACTGGAGATCGCGGAAGCGGTGCGAGCGGGTCCCGGGAACATGCCCGCGTTCGGACACGCGGCGCTGAACGACGAGCAGCTCCACTCGCTGGTGCGCTACGTCCGCTACCTCGATGATCCGCAGGATCACGGCGGCTCACCCCTCTGGCATCTCGGGCCGCTCGCGGAGGGTGCGGTCGCGGTGTTCGTGGGGCTCGGGCTGCTCGTGCTCGCGGTGCGCTGGATCGGAACCCGTTCGTGAGCGGTCGGGACCCGGCGACGACCGGCGCGCGCATCGCGTTCACCGCGTTCGTCGTCGCCGCGGTCTGCCTCCTGTCGCTCGCGGTGGTGTACGCGGCCGGCGGACAACCGCAAGCCGAAGGCGCGCTGCTCGGCGTCGGACTGCTCGCGCTCGGAGCCGGCCTCGTCCTCTGGGCCCATTGGCTCATGCCGCGCGGCCCGTTCGAGCAGGAGCGCCATCGGCTCGCGAGCTCCGACGAGGAGGTGGTCGCGTTCGAGGAGACGCTCGAGCACCCGGACGGCATGAGCCGCCGCAAGCTGCTCATCGGTGGGCTCCTCGGTGCGCTGGGCGCGCTCGGGGTCGCGCTGGTGTTCCCGATCCGCTCGCTGGGACCGAACCCGGGCTCGACCCTGTTGCGCACGCCGTGGCGCCGGGGCGTCCGCGCCATCACCGAAGACGGTCGTGCGGTGCGCGCCCGCGAGGTGCCGCTCGACGGCCTCGTCACCATCTTCCCCGAGGGGCACCCGAACTCCGCCGACGGTCAGGTCGTGCTGATGCGCGTCCGTCCCGAACGCCTGCAGCTCCCACCGGAGCGTGCCGACTGGGCCCCCGACGGGCTGATCGCCTACTCGAAGGTCTGCACCCACGCAGGCTGTCCGGTCGGGCTGTTCGAAGCCAAGACCGCGCAGCTGCTGTGCCCGTGCCACCAGTCGGCGTTCGACGTGCTCGACGGCGCCGAACCGATCTTCGGTCCCGCCGCGCGCGCGTTGCCGCAACTCCCGATCGCGATCGACGACGAGGGGTACGTGGTTGCCCAGAGCGACTTCCACGAGCCCATCGGACCGAGCTTCTGGAACCGTCGATGAGCCGGTGGGCCCGCGCTCGGATCGTGGCGGTCGCGATCGCGGTCGGTGTGGTCGTGGCGAGCTGCGGCGGCGGTGGCCACTCCATGTTCGACGCGAAGGCCTCGGAGGCCGACCGCATCGCGTCGGTGTGGTGGTTGATGTTCGGCCTCGCCACCGCGGTGTACGTCGTCGTCGCCGGGTTCATCATCCACGCGGCAACGCGAGGCCGGCGGAAGCGCGCGTCGACCTCGCGCCTGAACGAGACCAAGTTCATCTGGATCGGCGGGGTGATCGTGCCGATGGTGATCCTCGCCATCCTGGCCGTCGTCACCGTCGACACGACGAGCGCGCTCCGCAACGCGTCGCCCCACGAGCTGCACATCGACGTCGCCGGAGAGCTGTGGTGGTGGCAGGTGCGCTACCCGGGCACCGGTGTGGTCACCGCCAACGAGATCCACGTGCCGCGCGGGACGCCCATCGATCTGCACCTGACGTCGGACAACGTGATCCACAGCTTCTGGGTGCCCCAGCTGGCCGGGAAGATGGACACCATCCCGGGCCAGCCCAACGACCTGCGGTTCACCGCCGACACGGTGGGCCGCTACCTCGGCCGGTGCGCCGAGTTCTGCGGCCTCCAGCACGCCCACATGGGCATCGAGGTGGTCGTCGACAGCCCCGCCGACTTCGGCCGCTGGCTCGCCCGGCGCCGCCGGGTGCCGCTGGAACCGGCCTCGGAGGAAGCCGCCGCGGGTCAGCTCGTCTTCCAGCGCGAGGCGTGCGCCGGGTGCCACACGATCCGCGGCACCGACGCGAGCGGCACCGTCGGGCCCGACCTCACCGACGTCGGGTCGCGGGCGCGGCTCGGCGCCGACACGCTGCTGAACACGCCCGAGAACATGCGCGCCTGGATCCGTGACGCGCAGTCGTTCAAGTCGGGCATCGCGATGCCCCCGTTCCGGTCGTTGTCGACGCGTGACGTCGACGCGCTGGCGTCGTACCTCGAGAGCCTGCGCTAGGAGCACGATGGCGATCACCGAGAAGCCGACCACGCAGGAGACCCACGAGCTCGAGGAGCGGTGGGAGGACGCACCGGGCATCCCCGGCTTCTTCAACACCGTCGATCACAAGCGCATCGGCATGCGATACATCTACACCGCGTTCGCGTTCTTCTTCATCGCCGGCGCGCTGGCGCTGGTGATGCGCGTGCAACTGGCGCAGCCGAACGCGGGGGTGCTGAGTCCGGAGTCGTACAACGAGTTCTTCACGATGCACGGCACCACGATGATCTTCCTGTTCAACACGCCGGTGCTCGCGGGCTTCGGGAACTACCTCGTGCCGCTCATGTTGGGCAGCCGCGACATGGCGTTCCCGCGCCTCAACGCGTTCAGCTACTGGATCTTCCTCCTCGCCGGGCTCTTCCTGTTCTCGAGCTTCCTCGTTGGTCACCCGCCGAACGGTGGCTGGTTCGCGTACACGCCGCTCACGTCGAAGCCCTACTCCAGCGGCATCAACATCGACTTCTGGGGGCTGGGCGTCGTCTTCATCGGCATCTCCACGACGGTCGGCGCGATCAACTTCATCGTCTCGATCTTCAAGTTGCGGGCACCGGGGATGACGCTCAACCGCATGCCCATCTTCGTGTGGTCGATGCTGGTGTTCTCGTTCATGGTGATCTTCTCGGTGCCGGCGGTGACCGTCGCCGCGGGCCTGCTCGAGCTCGACCGCCTCTTCGGCACCGCCTTCTACTCCGTCGGCGGCGGGGGCAGCGTGCTCCTCTACCAGCACCTGTTCTGGTTCTGGGGCCACCCCGAGGTGTACATCCTGTTCATCCCGGCCACCGGCATGGTCTCGATGATCATCCCGGTGTTCTCGCGGCGGCCGCTCGCCGGCTACCTCTGGATCGCCACCGCGCTGGTGACCGTCGGGTTCATCAGCTTCGGCGTGTGGGTGCACCACATGTTCGCGACCGGGATGCCGGCGCTCGCGCTGTCGTTCTTCTCCGCGGTGAGCCTCATCATCACGTTGCCGAGCGGCGTCCAGTTCTTCGCGTGGATCGCCACGATGTGGAAAGGCGTCGTCCGGTTCAGCACCGCGATGCTCTTCGCCATCGGCTTCCTGCTGATCTTCCTGCTCGGTGGGATCACCGGCGTGATGGTCGCCATCCTGCCCTTCGACTGGCAGGTCACCGACAGCTACTTCGTCGTCGCACACTTCCACTACGTGCTCAACGGTGCGGTCGTGTTCCCGATCTTCGGCGCGCTCTACTTCTGGCTGCCGAAGATGACGGGTCGGATGCTCGACGAGCGACTCGGCAAGATCAGCTTCTGGACGATGTTCGTCGGCTTCAACGTCGCGTTCTTCCCGATGCACATCCTCGGGTTCCTCGGGATGCCGCGGCGGATCTACACCTACGACTCCGGGCTCGGGTGGGACGGCCTCAACCTCCTCATCAGCATCGCGTCGTTCGTGTTCGCCGCGGGCACGTTGATGACGCTGTACAACTTCGTGCGCAGCCAGTTCCGCGGCGCTCCGGCGCCCCCCAACCCGTGGGACGCCGACTCGCTCGAGTGGTCGACGTCGTCGCCGCCGCCCGAGTACAACTTCGCCGCCATGCCGGTGGTCACCGGCCGTCACCCGCTGTGGGATCCGCACCCGGCCGCGGTCGAGACGACGGGTGACGGCGCTCCCATCCGCGCGCTGGGTGTGGCCGGCGCCCTCGACAAGGAGATGCCGGTCAGCGAGGGCATGGACGCCCGACCGCAGGACGTGCTCGGCATCCCGTCGCCGACGTACCTGCCGTTCGTGACCGCGGTCGGGGTGGGTCTGCTGTTCGTCGGCCTGCTCGTGGAGGCGACGCTGATCGGTGCGGTGGGGGTGCTGATCGGCGCCTCGGCGATCGTCCGTTGGCTGTGGCGCACGTCGGAGAACCTCACGTGACCGGCCCCGCCGTCCGCATCGAACCCGCGCCGCGCACTCGTGGCTATCCCACCGCGTGGTGGGGGATGGTCGTGCTCATCTCCACCGAGGCCATGGTGTTCCTGGCCCTGCTGTCGGCGTACTTCTTCATCCGGGCCGGGGCACCCGCGTGGCCACCACCGGGCATCGCGCCACCGGAGCTGCACCGCACCGAGATCTTCACCGTCGTCCTGCTCGGCAGCAGCATCCCGATCTTCTGGATGGAGCACGCGCTCGCCCGGGGGCGGATGCGCGAGGTGGCGATCTCCCTGGCGATCGCGTTCGCGATGGGTGCGGCCTTCCTGGGCAACACCGCGTACGACTTCCTCAACATGGAGTTCGGCCTGCGCGAGAACGCCTACTCCTCGCTCTTCTGGACCATCATCGGGTTGCACGCCATCCACGTGCTCATCGGGCTGCTCATGAGCGCGACCGTGCAGGCCAAGGTGTGGACGGGCCGGATCACGCCCGAGCACCACGTGACGCCGGAGGTGTTCGCGCTCTACTGGCACTTC
>DASUAS010000062.1:0-2151 GCA_035763625.1 Acidimicrobiia bacterium | reverse complement strand
CGGCGATCACGCACGTCGAGCAGCGCGCCGTGCTCGAAGCCGCCCGCCGAGCCGGCGCGTCGCAGACGTTCCAGATCGAGCAGCCGATGGCGGCCGCGATCGGAGCATCGCTCCCGATCCACGAGCCGCTCGGCAACATGGTGGTCGACATCGGTGGTGGCACCAGCGAGGTGGCGGTCATCTCCCTCGGCGGTGTGGTCGCGCTCGAGGCGGTGCGGGTCGGCTCGTTCGACATCGACGCCGCCATCCAGAGCTACGTGCGCCGTGAGTACGGCCTGGCCATCGGGGAGCGCACCGCAGAAGAGGTGAAGCTCGCCATCGGCTCGGTGTTCCCCACCGACGACGAGTACAAGGCCGAGGTGCGCGGCCGCGACCTCATGAGCGGCATGCCCAAGACCGTGGTCCTCACGCCCGAAGAGGTGCGGGAGGCCATCGACGAGCCGATCCAGGCGATCCTCGGCGCGGTGAAGCAGGCGCTGGCGCGCACGCCGCCCGAGCTCTCGCAGGACCTGCTCGCCGAGGGCATCCACCTCGTGGGCGGCGGAGCCATGCTGCGCGGCTTCGACCTGCGCATCGAGAAGGAGACGGCGGTGCGAGCCCAGCTCGTCGACCTCCCACTCGAGACGGTGGTGCTCGGCGCCGGGCGCTGCCTCGAGAGCTTCGACCGCCTCAAGGACATGTTCATGTAGCTCTCGGTGCTCGCCGTCCCGGGATGTGTACCGTGACGGCCGTGGCAGACGAGACGGCACCGCGGGTGGCGGTGCAACCGTCGAGCGACTGGTGGCGACCGACGCGGTCGCTCGCGACCTGGTTGACGTGGCTGTTCTCGATCCAGGCGATCGCGCAGCTCGCCAACGTCTTCGCGGTCGACAACGCCGAGGTGTACGTGCGCTGGCACCGGGCGTTCGACGCGCTGCTCGACGGTCGCAACGAGGCAGCGCGACGCATCCTCGATCGCAACCAGGCGGACTCGAGCCCGTGGGCGTCTGTCCTCGCCGCCGTCGCGCTCGCGACGCTGGTGCTGCACATCATCTGGGCGTGGCGCAGCGCGCACAACGCGCGCGCCCTCGGGCGCGTCGGCGCCCGTTTGGCTCCGGGCTGGGCGATCGGAGCCTGGTTCATCCCACTCGCCAACTTCGTCCTCGTGTACATCGTGTTCTCCGACCTCTGGCGCAGCTCCGATCCCGACAGCGAACGTGGTGACGGGTGGCGCCGGCTGCCCGCGTCGCCGCTGGTGAGGATCTGGACGGTCGCGTACATCGGCGGCGTGGCGCTCACGCTGACCGCGACCGGGCTGGCGGTCGGCGGCGTCACCGGCGTCGAGACGACGCGGGCCCTGCTCGTCGTGGGCGCGGTCCTCGGAGCGATCGGCACCGTGCTCTCGATCCTGGTGGTGCGCGAGATCACCGCGCGCCAGGAGGTGCTACAGGCGCGAGATCCCGCGCCGCTGCAGCAGCCCGTGGTCCGCCAGTTCGCGGCACCCACCACCGCCGACGGGCCGGGCTGGTACGCCGACCCGGGCGGCAGCTTCGACCACCGGTACTGGGACGGCACCGCGTGGACCGAGCACGTGAGCCGCGGGGGCGTCGCGAGCACCGCGCCGGTGGTGCCCGCAGACTGGTATCCCGACCCCACCGGACGGTTCCACTGGCGGTACTGGACCGGTCGCGAGTGGACCGAGCACGTCAGCCGCGACGAGGAGCTGTTCCTCGACCCGCCTGATTGAGCGGGATCAGCCGCGCAGATCCTCGGCGGCCTGGCGCACCTGCCAGTCGCGATCGGTGAGTGCGGCGTCGATGGCGGCGTCGACCTCGGGGCCGTCGAACGGCGCGAGCGCGAGCACCGCCCGTCGACGCACGGCCGGCTTGTCGTGGCACGCATCGAGGATCGTGGGGAGCGCGTCGCGGTCGCCGAGCGCGCCCAGCGCCGCGACCGCGGCTTCGCGCGCCAACGGGTCCCGGTGCTCCCGCGCCACCTCGACCAGCGCGGGGACCGCGCCGGCCGCGCGCGCGGTGTCGCCGAGCTCGCCGAGCGACCAGCCGAGCGCCTCGACCACGGTCACCTCGGGATCGCCGAGCGCGGCGACCAGCGCCGGTCCGACGCGCGTGTCGCGGGGAAGCGATGGCGCGAGGTCCGCGGCCCGGCGCCGGA
>DASUAS010000061.1:0-5590 GCA_035763625.1 Acidimicrobiia bacterium | reverse complement strand
TTCAGCACGCAGGGTGGCGCAGGCCACTGCGACATCCGCGCCACCGGCACCTTCGCCGGTCGCGGGATCCTCCTCGACCTGCCCGCGCACCAGGGCGTCGACTGGCTCGAGCCCGGTCACGTGATCACGCGCGCCGAGCTCGACGCGTGCGTCGACGCGCAGGGCACCGACGTGCGCACGGGCGACATCCTGCTGGTGCGCACGGGCTGGCTCGACCTGTTCGCCACCGGCACCGAAGAGCTCCGCCAGCCCGGTCTCGGCGTCGACGCGGTGTCGTTCGTCGACGACCACGACATCGCCGCGGTCGGCGCCGACAACGCCGCCGTCGAGTCGATCCCGTTCGACGACAACGTGTTCCTCGCGGTGCACGTCGAGTTGCTGGTGAAGCGCGGCGTCACGCTGCTCGAGCACCTCAAGCTGTCCGAGCTCGCCGCCGACGGCTGTCACGAGTTCTTCCTGAGCGTCGGCGCGTTGCCGGTCACCGGGGCGGCCGGCAGCCCGATCAACCCGGTGGCCATCGGATGAGCGGATGAGCGGGATACGGTGGCGCGGTGCGCTGCCCGTTCTGCTCGGCCGACGACGACAAGGTCGTCGACTCGCGCCCGGCCGACGATGCCGCCGCGGTGCGCCGCCGCCGGGAGTGCCTGGGTTGCGGGCGCCGCTTCACCACCTACGAGCGGGTGGAGGAGCTGCCGCTCGTGGTGGTGAAGCGCTCGGGCGCGACGGTGCCCTTCGAACCGCAGAAGCTCCGTGCCGGCATCGAGCACGCGGTGGCGGGGAGCGCGATCGACGACGCCGCGATCGATGCGCTCGCCCACGAGGTGGAGGAGAGGGCCCGGGCGGCGGGTCCCGAGGTGCGCAGCGACATCATCGGGCTCGCGGTGCTCGAGGGCCTGCGCCAGCTGGATCTCGTCTCGTACATGCGCTTCGCCTCGGTGTACAAGGGCTTCGACACCGTCGACGACTTCGAGCGCGAGCTGGTGGAGCTCCAGAAGTCGACCGCCCCCAAGGGCCGTCGGTCCTGATCAGCAGGCATTCTCCTCGTTTCTCGCGGAAAGCCTTGCAATGACACGGCTGTAGTTCTAGCTTTGTGATCCCACCACGGGGTGGGGTTCGGCGGGGGGCTCACCACAACATCTTGTGGTCAGCGCATGCCCGCAGGGATGGCCCCGGCCATCCGAGACGTTGCACACGAGACGCGGAAGCGCACACCCACGGAGAGGGAGCGACGCATGGCACTGGCGCCGGAGCAGGTCGGGATCGGGATCCGTCGGCACTTCACCGAACCCGGCGTCCACCCGTACGACACCCTCGAGTGGGAGCGTCGTGACGCGCACATCCCGAACTGGAAGGACGGCACCGACGCCTTCCGCCAGGACGACGTGGAGTTCCCCGTCACCTGGTCGCAGAACTCCACCAACATCGTCGCCCAGAAGTACTTCCGGGGCACCCTCGGCACCGAGGAGCGCGAGACGTCGCTGCGCCAGGTGATCGACCGCGTCGCCGACACGATCACGTCGTGGGGTGTGAAGGACGGCTACTTCACCGACGAGGCCGAGGGCGCGGCGTTCCGCAACGAGCTCAAGGCGATCCTGGTCACCCAGCGCGCCGCGTTCAACTCGCCGGTGTGGTTCAACATCGGTGTGAAGGGCGTGCCGCAGCAGGGCTCGGCGTGTCAGCCGTACGACGCGCTCGTCTCCACGACCGAGGGTCTGGTCCCGATCGGCAAGCTCGTCGACGACAACGCCGTCGGGACCAAGGTGTTCGACGCCCACGGCATCACCAAGATCGTCGCCACGAAGGCGAATGGTCGCAAGGAAGTGCTGCGCATCCACACGAAGGCCGGACACGCGCTCGACGTCACGCCCGACCACCTCGTGTGGAGGAACCGCCGTGGTGAAGGCAGCGCGTTTGTCGAGGCGGGCACGCTCCGTCCCGGTGACACGCTCGAGTGGCACCGCACCGAGTCGTGGGGCATCGGCGAGATCTCGACGCGCGAGATGGCCGAAGCCGCGCTGGCTGGTTGGCTGCAGTCCGACGGTTTCGTCGGTCGATACAAGGGGACCAACAAGTCACTCACGATCGAGGCCATGACGGTCACCGATGCGGAGCGCGACTGGGTGCAGTGGGCGGTCGACACGGTCTTCCCGGATGCCCACTCGCACGAGCGGGTAGTCGTCACGCAGGACGAAACGCTCGACTGCCGCCGTCTCCGTCTCTACGGCAACCACCTGCAGGAATTCGTCGACCGCTGGTCACTGATGACGCGTGGCGCGGCGATGACAGTGCCGTCGGAGCTCTACACCGCGCCGCTCCCGGTGGCGGCCACCTACCTGCGGAGCCTGTTCCAGGCCGAGGGCTATGTGTCGCAGCGCGAGCGCAGTTGCGTCGTTGCGTTCGACATGATCTCCGAAGGCATCATCCGCGGCGCGCAGCAGCTTCTCGCTCGGTTCGGCATCTTCGCTCGGGTGAAGTTCAAGGGCGACAAGCGCGCCGACCGTCACGGTTGTTGGTCCCTCGTCATCCAGAACGCCGGCGACCGTCGCCGCTTCGCCGACGAGATCGGGTTCCTCGACCCGCGCAAGGCCGACAAGCTCGAAGCATCGTTCGATCTGCCTGGGCTGCCGGCGCTTCCGGTGAAGCGCCTCGAGGTTGGTCGCATCGAATCGCTCGGCGAGACCGACGTCTACGACATCCAGACCGAGAGCGGCGAGTACCTCAGCGGCAGCCTGCGCGTGCACAACTGCTTCATCCTCGCCGTCGACGACACGATGGACGGCATCCTCAACTGGTACCGCGAGGAGGGCACGATCTTCAAGGGTGGCTCCGGCTCGGGCATCAACCTCTCCAACATCCGCTCGTCCCAGGAGCACCTGAAGGGCGGCGGCACCGCCAGCGGCCCGGTGAGCTTCATGCGCGGCGCCGACGCGTCGGCCGGCACGATCAAGAGCGGGGGCAAGACCCGCCGCGCCGCCAAGATGGTCATCCTCAACGCCGACCACCCCGACGTCGAGGAGTTCATCTGGTGCAAGTCGCGTGAGGAGCAGAAGGCCCGTGCCCTGCGCGACGCCGGCTTCGACATGGATCTCGACGGCGCCGACTCGCACTCGATCCAGTACCAGAACGCCAACAACTCAGTGCGCGTCACCGACGAGTTCATGCGCGCGGTCGAGGCCGACGCCGATTGGAACCTCGTGGGCGTCACCAACGGCGCGGTCTACAAGACCATGAAGGCACGCGATCTGTTCAGGCAGATCTCGCAGGCCGCGTGGGAGTGCGCCGACCCCGGTATGCAGTTCGACACCACGATCAACCGGTGGCACACCGCGCCCAACACCGGGCGCATCAACGGCTCCAACCCGTGCTCCGAGTACATGCACATCGACAACTCGGCGTGCAACCTCGCCAGCATCAACCTGCTGAAGTACCTCGGCGACGATGGCGAGTTCGACGTCGAGGGCTACGAGCACACCGTCGAGGTGATGTTCACCGCGCAGGAGATCCTGGTCGGCAACGCCGACTACCCGACCGAGAAGATCGCCGAGAAC
Organism: Acidimicrobiia bacterium; assembly: GCA_035763625.1. Taxonomy (GTDB): domain Bacteria; phylum Actinomycetota; class Acidimicrobiia; order IMCC26256; family DASPTH01; genus DASUAS01. The sequence goes on along the minus strand of DASUAS010000061.1, from coordinate 2,042 downwards.
AGCCGCAAGTTCCGCCAGCTCGGCCTCGGCTACGCCAACCTCGGCGCCCTGCTCATGGCCCAGGGCATGCCCTACGACTCGCACGCGGGTCGGGCGTGGGCCGCGGCGCTCACCGCGCTGATGACCGGTCACGCCTACGCCACGAGCGCGCGCACCGCCGGGCGCATGGGTCCGTTCGCCGGTTACGCCGAGAACGCCGACGCCATGAACAACGTGCTGCGCATGCACCGCGCCGAGGTGGCGAAGATCGACGAAGACCTCGTGCCGCCGGCGCTGCTCGGCGCCGCGCAGCAGGCGTGGGACGAAGCCGTCGAGCTCGGTGAGACGTTCGGCGTGCGCAACTCGCAGGCCACCGTGCTCGCGCCCACCGGCACCATCGGCCTGATGATGGACTGCGACACCACCGGCATCGAGCCCGACCTCGCGCTCACCAAGGCGAAGAAGCTCGTCGGTGGCGGCACGATGCTGATCGTCAACCAGACGATCCCGCGTGCGCTGAAGCGCCTCGGCTACTCGCCCGAGGAGGCCGACGCGATCGTCGACCACATCAACGAGCAGAAGACGATCTTCGGGGCACCGCACTTCAAGGCCGAGCACCTGCCGGTGTTCGCGTGCTCGATGGGCGACAACACGATCCACTACATGGGTCATGTGAAGATGATGGGCGCGGTGCAGCCGTTCATCTCGGGCGCCATCTCCAAGACGGTGAACATGCCCGAGGAGGCGACGATCGAGGACGTCGAGGAGCTGCACCTCGAGGCGTGGAAGCTCGGCCTCAAGGCCGTCGCCCTCTACCGCGACAACTGCAAGGTCGCGCAGCCGCTGGCCACGCAGAAGAAGACCACCGGTTCCGGGCCCGAGTCGGCCGACGCCGACACTCCGGCACAGGTGATCGAGCGCATCGTCGAGCACGTCATCGTGCAGGAGCCGGTGCGCCAGAAGCTGCCGCGCATGCGCAACTCGAAGACGTTCTCGTTCCGGGTGGCCGACTGCCACGGGTACGCGACCGTCGGTGAGTTCGAGGACGGCCGTCCCGGCGAGGTGTTCCTCAAGGTCGCCAAGCAGGGCTCCACGCTGGCCGGGATCATGGACGCGTTCGCGATCTCGTTGAGCCTGGGTCTGCAGTACGGGGTGCCGCTCGAGGCGTTCGCCGAGAAGTTCACCAACATGCGCTTCGAGCCCGCGGGCATGACCGACGACCCCGATCTGCGCATCGCCACCAGCCTGGTCGACTACATCTTCCGGCGTCTCGTCGTGGAGTACGTCGACTACGAGACGCGTCGCGACATGGGCGTGCTCACGGTGGGGGAGCGCACCCAGCCCACGTTGCCGGGGGTCGAGGAGGCGTCGATCCCGAACGAGACGAGCTACATCGAGCTCCCGCTCGACGACCAGGCGCCGTCGGCGTCGGTCACGCCCACACCGGTCGGGCCGACGTCGGAGCCGCCGCACACCGCGGGCACGCATGTGATGCGTGCGTCGGAGACGGTGCTCTGCCACGTCTGCGGCGACATCATGCAGCGCGCGGGTTCGTGCCACGCCTGCCCGAGCTGCGGCGCCACGAGCGGCTGTTCGTAGCGCCAGGACGGCCTCACGGCCGCTCGTCCTGACATCGTCGGTCCGATTGCCGTGTTCTGATCTTGGGTAGCGAGTCGATGTGGGGACCTGGATCAGGGTGATCGAAGAAGGTCGGGCCGAACGGCTCCGGGGAAGCGAGGTGCCGCGATGATCAGCAAGATCGTGGTCGGAGCCGACGGGAGCGCCGGTTCCCGACATGCGATCGAATGGGCTGCTGGTCGCGCCGTCGAGCTCGATGCCGAAGTGCTCGCGGTGTTGGTGATCCGCCCCGTCGGCGAATTCATCATGGACCTTCCTCCGCTGCCGGGCAACGTCGTCTCCGGGCTCCGTGAGGCACTGGAGCAGATCTGGTGCAAGCCGTTGCGAGACGCAGGCGCGAAGTACCGGAGTGTCGTCGTCGAGGGTGATCCGGGCAGCGGACTGCTCGAGATCGCCGACCAGGAGCATGCCGACATGCTCGTGCT
>DASUAS010000060.1:0-3880 GCA_035763625.1 Acidimicrobiia bacterium | reverse complement strand
GCGCGTAGACACCGGGGTCGACGTCGGCCAGGAGCACCGCGTGGCCGCCCGGCACCAGCGCGGCGGCCGACTCGGCCGCATCTCGGCGGCGCGCACCCACCGTCACGCGCGCGCCCGCACCCCCGAGGGCGAGGACGATGGCCCGGGCCGCACCGCCGGCGCCGGCGACGAGCACGTCGGTGCCAGCGGGGTCGAAGTCCTCGTCGCGCACCGAGCGGAGGAAGCCCTCGCCGTCGGTGGACGACCCGTGGAGCCGGCCGTCGGCGCGGACGGTGACCACGTTGGTCGCGCCGAGCGCGATCGCGTCGGTGGTCAGCTCGTCGCACGCGCCGGCGGCAGCGGCCTTGTGCGGCATGGTGATGGTGAGCCCGGCGAAGCCCAGGTCGCGTGCGCCGCGCACCGCGTCGCCGCCGCGGCCGGGGCGCACCGGGAACGCGGCGTAGATCCAGTTGAGCCCGGCCTCGCGGTAGGCGGTGTTGAGGATCGCGGGCGAGCGCGAGTGCGCGACGGGGTCGCCGATGAGCCCGGTGACCCGCGTCTCGCCGTCGATCGTCATTCGCCGCTGACTCCGTGGGCCTTGATGTTCGCCTCGTGCTCCGCCAGCGTCGTGGCGAAGTACGTCACACCATCCTTACCGGTCACGTAGAACAAGTAGGGGACGTTCGCGGGCGCGAGGGCCGCCTTGAGCGACTGCTCGGTCACGGTCATGATCGGCGTCGGGGGCAGACCGGTCACCCGGTAGGTGTTGTAGGGCGAGTCGACCTGCTTGTCGGCGTTGCTCGGCGCCGGCGGGCATCCACCCTTCGCGTAGCAGAGGGTGGCGTCGATCTGCAGCGGCGTCCCCTGCTTCAGGCGGTTGGTGATCACCGCCGCGACCTTCGGTGCATCCGCTGCGCTCCCCGCCTCCGCCTGCACCAGCGACGCGGCGACGACGGTCTGCCGGGACGTGAGGCCGGTGGGCGTGGGCGTGCCGAGGCCGACGGCGTCGCCGTGGTGGTCGAACTCCGACACGATCGTCTGGAGGATCTCGCGATCGCTCATGCCCTCGACGAAGTAGGTGTCGGGCCAGGTGAAGCCCTCGACCGACACCTGGTCTCCCTGGTACTTCGAACGGATCTGGCCCGACTGCGCGAGCGAGAGGAAGGCGGCGCGGTCGTGGCCGGGGAGCGCGCCGACCCGGTCGGCGATCTGCTCGAGCCGGAGCCCGGGTGGCAGCGCGAGCACCGTGTGCCCCGCGGTCGCGGATGCGTCGGCCGGTGCGCGCCCGAGCGCGTCGGTCGCGGCCTTCACCCCCATGTGCTCGCGGAGGTCGTAGGTGCCGGCCTGCGACGAACCGCCCGACACGCGGTACCAGAGCTGGAAGGCGAGCGACGACCCCACGACGTCCTTGCTCGCGAGCGCGTCGCCGATCTCCTTCGCGCCCCAGCCCTGCTGCACGGTGACGGTGACCGACGCGCCTTCGCCGCCGGGCTCGTAGAGCTGCCACGCGAACCACCCGGCCACCACGACGAAGGGCAGGATCAGGATCGCGAGGACGCCGAGCACCGCCCATCGGCGGCGTCGGCGACGGCGCTGCTCCGCGCGACGGGCCGCGCCGCGAGCTCGCCGGTCGGCGGGTGCCCGATGGTCACCGGGTGCACCCTCGGGCGGGAATTCCCGTTGGAACGATTCGTCGACCGATTCGTCGCGCGGGTGCCAGAACGCCGAGTCGTCGGCCGATTCGCCCGACGCAGGGGACACCGATTCGCCCGACGCAGGGGACACCGATTCGCCCGGCGCAGGGGACACCGATTCGGCGGACGATTCGTTCCAACGGGCGCGCCGCGGTCGCCTCACCTCCCCCGCCTCTTCCCGCCCCTCTTCCCGCCCTTCTTCCCCCGCCTCGCGTCGGGGCGGCCACGGTTCCTCGGGCCCTCCGCCCCCGGTCGACGTCACCGGCCGTCCGACGATGGCGGATCGGGACGGACGTCGGAACGGGCATCGATCCACGACTGGAGGATCACGGCCGCCGCGGAGGCGTCGATGCGCTCCCGCTGGGCACGCTGCCGTTGGCGGCGCCGGGGGGTGGCGGCTCGGAGGTTGCGCTGGGCGATCATCGTCGAGAAGCGCTCATCGTAGGTGTCGACCTCGATGCCGGCGGCGCGCGCGACCTCCGCGATGGCGGCGACCTCGTCGAGCACCGACCGGGCCGCGGGCCCGAGGTCACCGGAGAGCGAGCGGGGCAGCCCGACCACGATGAGGCCGGCGTCCACCTCAGTGGCGGCGGCGACGATGGCGCGGTGGTCGTCGATCCGTTCGACGCCTCGTTCGAGCGTGGCGTACGGGCTGGCCAGCACGCCGGAAGGATCGGTGACCGCGAGCCCGATGCGGCGCTCGCCGAGGTCGACGCCGAGACAGCGCTGACCGGTCCTGCTCACGCTCCCGCGGCGCGCACCGAGGTCTCGAGCAACGCGAGCGCGTCGTCGATCGCGTCGACGTTCTGGCCGCCGCCCTGCACCACGTCGGCGTGCTTCGCGGTCCCGCCGCCGAGCGTCTTCGCCGCCTCGCGCGCGAGGTCGGCGGCCGACACACCGGCGGCGACCTTGTCCTTCGACACCGCGACCGCGAGACCCGCCTTGCCGTCCTGCATGCCGACCAGTGCGACGATCCCGGAGCCGAGCGCATCACGGGTGGCGACGGCGAGGGTGCGGAGGTCACCGGACGAGAGACCGTCGCGTCGCGCGACGACCGCGCCGTCGCCGGCCGACGCCGCCAGCGTGCCCGCCTCCGCGGTGGCTTCACGCATGCGCGCCCGCGCCACCTCGTCCTCCAGCTCCTTGACCCGCGCCAGCAGACCGTCGACGCGACCGGGCAGCTCGCCCACGCTCACCTTGAGCGTGTCGGCGAGGTCTCGGAGCGCGACCTCCTCGTCGTGGATGCGATCGAGGGCGCCTGCGCCGGTGACCGCTTCGATGCGACGCAGGTTGGCGCCGATCGAACCCTCGCTCACGATCTTGATCGGCCCGATGAAGCCCAGGGCGTGCACGTGGGTGCCGCCGCACAGCTCGATCGAGTGCTCCCCTGCCTCGAGCACGCGCACGAGGTCGCCGTACTTGTCGCCGAAGAACGCGATCGCACCGAGCGACTCCGCGTGCTCCTTGGTGGTCTCGTAGTGACGCACCGGCGCGTCGCCGATGATCTCGGCGTTCGCGAGCGCCTCGATGCGGTCGAGCTGGTCGCGGGTGAGCGCCTCGTGGTGGCTGAAGTCGAAGCGGAGGCGGTCGGGGCCCACGAACGACCCCGCCTGCTTCACGTGCTCGCCCAGGACCTCGCGCAGGGCCCAGTGGAGGATGTGGGTGGCGGTGTGGTTGCGGCGGATGGCGTCGCGGCGTGCGCCGTCGATGCGGGCAGTCGCCTCGTCGCCCTCGGCGATGGTGCCCTCGACGACCGCGCCGCGGTGGAGCACCAGCCCCGGCAGCGCGTACTGCGTGTCGTCGACGCGCACGCGGGCACCCGCGATGGTCTCGATCACGCCGGTGTCACCCACCTGGCCGCCGGACTCGGCGTAGAACGGCGTGCGGTCGAGCACGAGGCTCACCGGGATGCCCTCCCCCGCCTGCGCGAGCCGGGCGCGCTCGCCGATGAGCGCGCGCACCTTCGCCCCGACCGTCTCGTACTCCTGCCGACCGGTGAAGTCGGTGGCGCCGAGCTCGTCGGCCAGCTCGCGGTAGAGCTCGAGCGGCGCGCCCTCGCCCTTGCCGCCGGCGGCCTTGTGCGCCTCCTTGGCGCGCGTGCGCTGCTCCTGCATGCGGGCGTGGAACCCGTCGATGTCGACGCGCCGCCCGCGCTCCTCCGCGATCTCGCGGGTGAGGTCGATCGGGAAGCCAAGGGTGTCGTGCAG
>DASUAS010000059.1:0-4462 GCA_035763625.1 Acidimicrobiia bacterium | reverse complement strand
TGATCTGGCACGTCGAGCTCCCCAACGCGGTGCCGCTGGTGATGGCCGGGGTCCGCACCGCGACCGTCGCCGTCGTCGCCACCGCGACGCTCGCCGCCTACGTCGACTCCGGCGGGCTCGGGCGCTACATCGTCGACGGCTTCGCGGTGAACGACAACGCCAAGGTGTTCGCGGGCGGCCTGCTCGTCGCGCTGCTCGCCATCGCGCTCGAGCTCCTGCTCGCGCTGCTGCAGCGCGCGATCACCTCCCCCGGCATCCGCTCGGAGGCGAAGATCAAGGTGCGGGAGCTGGCCACCGATCGCATCGCCCCGGGGGGAGCGCCCGCGCTCTGACCTCCCTGATCGACGGGACGGCGCGACCACGCGACCGCAGGAAACCTGACTCGCTCGCTAAGGTTTCCCGCCAACAGGCCGAGCCCGACGAAGGGCTCGACCGACGCACGGAGGGCGATTCCATGATGAAGGCTCGAAACCGACGACGCTCGTGGCCGCTGCTCACGGTCGGCGTGCTCGCCCTCGTGGTGGGCATGACCGCTGGCGTCGCGTCGGCGCAGAGCAAGTCGCTCACCGTCGGCTCGAAGGACTTCGCCGGCGCGCAGGCGATCTCGCAGGCGTACGGGCAGGCGCTGGAGAACAAGGGCTACGACATCAGCTTCAAGGAGAACCTCGGCGCCACCGAGATCGTCTACAAGGCGCTCGAGAACGGTGACCTCGACGGCTACGCCGACTACCAGGGCACGTTGCTCACCTACCTCGGGGGGACGCCCACCGGTGACTCCACCACCACCTACAAGGCGCTCACCGCCAAGCTGAAGGGCACCGACATCGTCGCCAGCAAGCCCGCCCCCGCGGTCGACGTGAACGGCTTCTACGTCAGCAAGGACACGGCCAAGAAGTACAAGCTCTCGAAGGTGTCCGACCTGAAGAAGGTCGCGAGCAAGCTCACCTTCGGGGGTCCGCCCGAGTGCGAACAGCGACCGCTCTGCCTCGGTGGGTCCGACACCGGTCCGTCGGAGCAGAAGCTCTACGGCCTCGACTTCTCCGAGGTGAAGAAGCTCGACGCCGGAGGTCCGATCACCGTCAAGGCACTCGACGACGGCGACATCGACGTGGCACTCCTCTTCACCGGCTCCAGCGTCATCCCCAAGGACGCGGTCCTGCTGACCGACGACAAGGGCCTGCAGCCCGCCGACAACCCGGTGTTCCTCATCAAGAAGGACAAGGCCAACGCGGCGACGATGAAGATCCTGAACCAGGTCTCGGCGAAGCTCTCGACCAAGGCCTACAACACGATGTCGCTCGACATCAGCGAGAACAAGGAAGACCCGTCCGACGTGGCCACCGCCTTCCTGAAGAAGAACGGCCTGGGATAGCCCTCGGGCGTCGTCCGCGGGAGCGAGCGACGGGATCAGGTGTTGAGGAGGCTGGCGATCACGTTGACCGTCGTCGCCAGGATGACGGCGCCGAACAGGAACGAGATCAGCGCGTGCCACAGCACCTGGCGCCGCATCTCGCGCCGGGTGATGTCGGTGTCGGACACCTGGAACGTCATGCCCACCGTGAACGCGGTGTACGCGAAGTCGAAGTAGTCGGGCCGTTCCGCGCCCTTCGACTTGAAGTCGATCCCGCCTTCCGGCTGGGTGTAGTAGACGTGCGCATAGTGCAGCGCGAACACCGTGTGCACGAGCAGCCACGAGCACACGATGGTGAACACGCCGAACGATTCGAGCAGCGCCTCTTGGTGGTGCGCGCCCTCGTTGGCCTTCAGGAACGCGAGCAGCACGCCGACCAGGCTCACGAGCGCGGCTCCGAGCAGGAGGAAGTGGGTCCCGGCGCGGGTGTCGTCCTCGCTCACCGCGAACTCGGCCGTCTCGTCGGCGTCGAAGCGACCGACGGCGAGCCACACCGCGCCCACGACGAGCACCGCGGTGACGTCCCAGGCGACGAGGATGGTGAGCTGCCACGGCACGAACCACGCCGCCACCAGCGCCGCGAGCGCACCGCAGGCGGCCGCGGCCATGACCCGGGTGCGCCCCGACTGCGCGCGCAGAAACCACGTCCGGAGGCCCATGGGGCGAGTCTCGCGCCTTGCCGCGCGCGACCTGGTGGCAGACTGGAATCCATGGCATCCGTCGTCACGTTGTCGGCGTCGTTCGGGGCGGGGGGAAGCGTGGTCGGACCGCAGGTCGCCGAGCGGCTCGACCTGCCGTTCCTCGACCGCGCCATCCCCGTCGCCGTCGCCGAGGCGCTCGCGGTTCCGATGAGCGAGGTCATGGCGCACGACGAGCGGCGGACCTCGGGGTTCGGGCGTCTCTTCGCCAGCCTGGCGCGCGCGGCCGCGCTCCCCGACACCGAGTTCGGCACCGTGCCCTCGGCGGCCCGGGCGACGTTCGGCGACCAACCGGAGCAGGTGTTCCGCGAGCAGACCGAGCGCGTGCTCCACCAGGTGGCCGAGACCGAGGGCGGGGTGATCCTCGGTCGGGCCGGCGCGATCGTGCTGCGCGATCACGAGGACGCGTTGCACGTGCGCCTCGACGGACCGCTCGACGCGCGCGTGCAGCGAGCCGTCGGCCTCGAGGGGGTCGACGAGGAACAGGCCCGCAAGCTCGCGGCCGAGACCGACCGAGCCCGTGAGGCATACGTGAAGCACTTCTACAAGTGCGACGCCCGGGATCCGTGCCACTACCACCTCGTGCTCGACTCGACCGCGCTCGACCTCGACACGTGCGTCGACCTGATCGTGACCGCCGCGCGGACGCGCGCCGTCGGAAGCTCGTGAGCAGCCTCGACGCGTTCGGAGAGCTCGTCCCGCTCGACCACGGGCTCTGCGTGCTCAGCACCACGCGTGCCGACGGCAGCGTGCAGGCGAGCGTGGTGAACGCGGGCGTCTTGGGTCACCCGGTCAGCGGCGTCGAGGTCGTCGGCCTCGTGGCCGCAGGAGGCGCGCGCAAGCTGCAGCACCTGCGCGCCGATCCGCGGGCGACGATCGTCGTGCGCGCGGGTTGGCGTTGGGCGACCGTGGAGGGTTCGGCGGAGCTCGTCGGGCCCGACGACCCGCATCCCGGGATCGACGCCGAGGGCGTGCGGATGCTGTTGCGCGACGTGTTCCGCGCCGCGGGAGGGACCCACGACGACTGGGACGCGTACGACCGCGTCATGGCCGAGGAACGACGCACCGCGGTGCTCATCACGCCGACGCGGAGCTACACCAACCCCGGCTGAGGGCCGGCTGACTCCAGCGCTTCCGCCCGCTGCTCGACCGATCTCGAGCTCTGGTCGGCGGGCACCTCGACGAACACCTCGCTGATCGAGCGATGAGCGTCACACCCCCGTGGTTGGATCGGTGCATGTTCGACGTCACCGATCACCTCGACGAGCTACGCAGCTGGGCGACCGATCGGCTGCTCGCGCATCACGAACGGTTGGTGGCAGAGCAAGCGACGTCTCCACATGGAAGACCTCGACGGGTTGTGCGTCCTCGACGAACTCGGACACATCGATCCGACGATCGGCGTCGATGGTGAGTCCGCGCGCACGGTGCGGGAGAACTTGGAAACCGCGCGTGCGCTGGAGGCGCTCCCCCGCGATCGCCGAGGCGGCACACTCCGGAGCGCTGAGTGATGACCAGCTCCGATCAGTGGTGCGCCTGGCCGACGGATCCTCGGATGGTGAGTGGGCGCAGCGCGCACCGCGGGTCGATCCGTTGGAGTTGGCGCGTCTGGCCCGCAATGCTTCCAAGCCGTCCGCGGAGGAGGGGCGGAAGCGGTTCGCGGCCCGGGAGCTGCAGATGTGGTGGACCCCCGACAACGGGATGCTCAACGTCCGGGGACAGTTGCCCGATGTGATGGGCGCCCGGTTCGAGCAGACGATCACCAAGCTCACCGAGCAGATGAAACCGGTCCGAGGCCAGCCCTGGGCGCCGTTCGACCAACGCGCCGCCGATGCGCTGGTCGCGTCGTGCGATGTGTCGGACGCAGAGGACGAGCATGCGCCGTCGTTGGGCCCGATGCCCGTCTTGCAGTGGCAGGTCCCACTGCTGCGACGCGCGGTGCTGCTCCGCGACGGCTGCTGCCGGGTTCCCGGCTGCGGCCGACGCAGGGGACTCCAGGTCCACCACCTGGTGCCGCGCAGCCGAGGCGGCACCGACGACATCGCCAACCTCGCCGCGGTCTGCCCCGCCCACCATCGACTCCTGATCCCCCACGGACTCCTCGCCCTCGTCGGCAACCCCAACCTCCCTGACGGCCTCGAGCTCGTCACCGCCGGCCGAGCCCCTCCGTCGGTGGTACGGGCATGACCACGACGGTCGAGAGTCCGACGAGCGCATCGGCCGTACGATCCGGAACGATGCCGATCGAGCTGGTGACGGTCCCGTACGGGCCCGAAGCGGCGCGCGCCCTGCACCGCGCGGTGCAGGCGGCCAAGGGCGGCGACGCGCTCGCGCCGGTGACGGTGGTCGTGCC
>DASUAS010000058.1:0-4661 GCA_035763625.1 Acidimicrobiia bacterium | reverse complement strand
CAGCGGATCGACGTGATCAGCGAGGAACCCGACCGCTACGGGCGCGCGCCGGCCTTCGCGCCCGGGGTGCGCGTCCACGGGCGCGCCCAGCTCGACGCGGTCCAGCGGGAGCTGCGCGAGATCCCCGGGGTCACGGTCCTGATCTACGACCAGGCGTGTGCCGCCGAGCTCCGCCGCGAGCGCAAGCGGGGCCGCGCGCCGACGCCGGCGACGCGGGTGATGATCAACGAGGCGGTGTGCGAGGGCTGCGGTGATTGCGGTGACGTGTCGAACTGCCTCAGCGTGCACCCGGTCGAGACACCGTTCGGCCGCAAGACGCGCATCCACCAGGACTCGTGCAACCTCGACATGAGCTGCATCGAGGGTGACTGCCCGGCGTTCGTGACCGTGGTCCCGAAGGCGAAGCGCCGCACCGCGCGCTTCGTGCAGGACCGGTCGCGCCGTGACCGGCGCTCGCTCCCCGAGCCGACGCGGCCCGACCGCGCGGCGCTGTTGATCGCCGGCATCGGCGGAACCGGCGTCGTCACCGTGGGACAGGTCCTCTCCACCGCCGCCAACCTCGACGGCATGGAGGTGGCGAGCGTCGACCAGACCGGGATGGCGCAGAAGGGCGGGCCGGTGGTCTCGCACCTGCGGATCGGTGCCGGCGCGACCGACGGCGCCGCCCGGCTCGAGGAAGGCCGCGCCGACGCGTTCCTCGTGTTCGACCTGCTGACCGGCATCGCACCCGCGAACCTGGGCCGCCTCGATCCCGATCGCACCACCGCGGTGGTGTCGACCGCGCAGGTCCCCACCGGCGCCATGGTCGCCGACGTGGCCCGGGAGGAGTTCCCCGACGTCGCGACGCTCGGCGCCCGGCTCGCCGAACGCACCTGCCGGCAGCTGTACCTCGACGCCGAAGCGGTCGCGCTCGACGCGTTCGGATCGCAGCCTGCCGCCAACCTCGTGGTCGTCGGCGTCGCCTACCAGCACGGGCTGCTCCCCCAGTCGGCGCCGAGCATCGAGCGCGCCATCGAGCTCAACGGCGTGGCCGTCGACATGAACACCGCCGCGTTCCGCCTCGGCCGCGAGATCGTGCTCGACCCGTCGCTCGCGGACGTCGGGACGCACCGCAGCGCACCGCCGCTCCGCGCCGAGGCGGCCGCATTGTGCGCACGGGTCGACGCCGACGACGAACTGCGCGAGGTGCTCGCCTGGCGGGTGCCCGAGCTCGTCGAGTACCAGGACGCCGACTACGCGGCGCGGTTCGTCGACGTCGTCGCGCGCGCCCGGCGCGCCGAGGCGGTCGCGGGCAGCGCCACGAGCGCGTTCTCGTGCACGGTCGCGCGCAACCTGTTCCACCTGATGGCCTACAAGGACGAGTACGAGGTCGCGCGCCTCCACCGCGGGGCCGCCTTCCGCGACCACGTGACCGACCAGTTCGGGCCGGGCGCCGACGTGACGTTCCACCTCCAGCCACCGGTCGCCAGCCGCATGGGTCTGCAGCGCAAGGTCCCGCTGTCGTCGCGCACCGCGGGCGTCGCGTTCTGGGGCCTCACCAAGATGGCGAAGCTCCGCGGCACGCGATTCGACCCCTTCGGCCGGTCGGCCGAACGCCGCGACGAACGACGCCTGATCGACGAGTACGTCGCGCTGGTCGACGAGCTGGCGGTGCACGTCGGCACGCCGGCGGCCGATGACGCGGTCGGAGTCGCCGGCCTCGTCGACATGGTGCGGGGCTTCGCCGCGGTCAAGCACCGGAACCTCGAGCGCTACCGGGCCGAGCTGCCGCTCGCGCTCGCCGACCTCAGAAGGAGTGGATCATGAGCCCGACCTCCCGGGTCGCGGTGGTCACCGGCGCGGCCGCCGGCATCGGCCGCGCCTACGCCGAACGCCTCGCCGTCGACGGCCTCACGGTGGCCGCGGTCGACCTCGCGCCGCCCGCCGAGACCGTCGCCGCCATCCAGGGCGCGGGCGGCAGCGCCGCCGGCTTCGCCGCCGACGTGACCGATCCGGATGCCGTCTCCGACTGCGTCTCCGCGCTCACCGCATCGGTCGGCCCACCGGCGGTGCTCGTGAACAACGTCGGCACCTACCCCGTGATCTCGTGGGACGACCTCACCCTCGACGAGTTCCGCCGGGTCATCGCCATCAACCTCGAGTCGGCGTTCCTGCTCTGCAAGGCGTGCGTCCCGTCGATGCGCGAGCTCGGCTGGGGTCGCATCGTCAACATCGCCTCGCGCACGTTCTGGCTCCCGGTGCCCGACATGGCGGCCTACCTCGCCAGCAAAGGCGGCGTCATCGGCCTCAGCCGCGCCCTCGCCACCGAGCTCGGTGCGCACGGCATCACCGTCAACGTGGTGGCGCCCGGTCTCACCCGCACCGCGACGATGGAGGCCTCGACCGCCGACGCGGTCTTCCAGATGACCGCGAACATGCAGGTGATCAAGCGCACCCAGGAGCCGGAGGACCTCGTGGGCGTCGTGTCGTTCCTCGTGTCCGACGACGCCGCGTTCATGACCGGCCAGACCCTGATGGTCGACGGCGGTCTCATCCGCCTCTGATCCGACCGCGCTCGAGCTACCTCGTCTTCACGCAGTGGGCGGCGGTGACGAGCGGCAGGTCCTTGTAGCTCACGACGCCCGGCTTCGCCGCGACCACGTGCGGGATCGCGTGCACCGTCGGCAGCGCGGTCATGAGCATGGCCAGACCCATGAGGAGCTCGGAGTCGGAGTTGCCCTCCGGCGGCCAGCCCGCGAAGTGCATCTTCACCGTGGGGATGCCGTCGATCTGGACGTGCCAGCCGTGACGCACCTCCCAGTTCGGGGTCACGTCGTCGGTCATCTTCCAGATGGTGCCGAGCTCGATCACCTCGGCACCGTCGGCGATGCCCAACCAGGTGTTCTTGAGGCCCGCGATGTGCCCCGCTTCGATCGTCATCCACCCGAGCTCGAGGTCCGTGTTCGCGAGCGCGACCTCGGGCACGTAGCGGATCTCGTCGAGCTCGACCTCGAGCGCCTCCGCCATCATCTGCACCGTGTCCTCGAACACCGCGGTGCCCTGGTGGAAGTACTTCTCGAGGTCGGGCTCCGCGGGGTCGTGGCCGAACGCGACCGTCTCCCACAGCTCGGGCGAGTCGTAGCCCGAGCACTCGGCCTCCTCCCACACCGACAGCTTGCGCACCTCGCTGCAGACACCGGTGGCCGTGAGCATCAGCTGGTTCACGAACCCAGGGTTGACCCCGCTCGCGAACAGTGACGCGTTCCCCGCCGCGCCGGCCTCGGCGAACCGCTGCTCGGCATCCCACCAACGACCGGTGATCAGGTTGGCGGTGCTGACGACGTTGACCCCGGCCTCGAGGAACCGGCAGATCGTGTCGACGTGCTCGGGGATCGCCTCGGTGCGCATGATCGGGTAGTAGCCCACGACGTCGGGGTGCAGCGCCAGCAGCTCGTCGACGTCGCTGGTCGCGGCGATGCCGAGCGGCTCGATCCCGATGAGCTCGCCGACGTCGCGACCGGCCTTCTCCGGACTCCACGCGTACGCACCGACCAGCTCCATGTTCGGGTGCTCGACGATCGCCCTCCCGGCGAAGCTCGCAACGTGGCCAGTGGTCCACAAGACGACGCGGTACGGCATGACGGTCCTTTCGGAGATGCGGTCGGTGACTAGCTGAGGACGTCGGGATCGGCGCGGACGATCTCCTCGTACAGGGGCTGGAACCCCATCCAGCCGTGCACGTGCTCGCCCACCTGCGCGCGCGTGTGGGCCGCGATGCCTGGTTCCAGCGGCCGGTAGGGCGCCGACCCGTCGGGGTTCGGCGCCAACGACGCGACGAGCAGCTGCGCGTCGCAACACCGCTCGAGCAGGTGCAACCAGAACGCGGCCTCGTCAACCGTCTCGCCGACGGTGAGGAGGCCGTGGTGCTGGAGGAGCATGGCCTTCTTGTCGCCCAGCGCCCGCGCCAGCGCGCCACCGGCGTCGGTCTCGTACACGACCCCGGAGAAGTCGTCGAAGACGACGTGATCGTCGTAGAACGCGCACGCGTCCTGGCTCAGCGGCTCCAACGCGCGACCGGTCGCCGACCACGCGCGGCCGCTGCGCGTGTGCGCGTGCGCGATCGCGGCCACGTCGGGCCGGGCGCGGTGGATCTCCGAGTGGATCGCGAACGCCGCCGCGTTCACGGCACCCTCGCCGGCCACGAGGTTCCCGTCGAGGTCGACCAGCAGCAGATCGGACGCGCACAGGTGTCGCCAGCTGCGGCCGAACGGGTTCACCCAGAACCGGTGCGAGTGCTCCGGGTCGCGGACGGTGATGTGGCCGGCGACCCAGTGGTCGTAGCCCAGCTGCGCGAACAGCCGGTAGGCGACCGCGAGCCGGCCCTTGCGGTGGGCGCGCTCCTCCTCGACCGAGGTGAAGACCGGGGGTCCGACCGCGGTCCCGGTGGCCAGCACCCCGGAGTGGCCGGTCACCGCCCGCGCTCGAGCTCGTCGGGGTGCACGTCACCCGGCTCCGGCGACCACGTGGACGCCGCGAACGTCTGCCCGAGGAGGCGCAGGCCGTTCCCGAAGTAGCACACCACCCTCCACGTCGCCTGCCTGCACGTCCCCGCGATGCCGACGCGCCGCGGGACGGCCGGTGCCACCACCTGGTGCACGCGGACGACCTGCAGGCGACGGATC
>DASUAS010000057.1:0-4615 GCA_035763625.1 Acidimicrobiia bacterium | reverse complement strand
AACGGCACGGTCACCACCTCGCTCCCGAACCAACCGAAGCTGCCGGTCGACGCCACCGACCGCGAGGTCGCCCGCAGCTCGGGGCAGACGCGGTACCGCGACGTGAGCGTCGGCGACGACAGCTACCGCATGATCACGGTCTCGCTGCCCAACGTCGGCGCAGTGCAGATCGCGCGCGAGGTGTCGGAGACCGACGACGTGCTCGACGTGCTCCGCACCCGGCTGGTGATCATCGCCCTGGGCGGGATCGTCTTCGCCGCGGTGGCCGCCTGGTTGGTGATGCGTCGCGCCACCCGTCCCATCGAGCAGCTCACCGACACCGCCGAGCACATCGCCGAGACCGAGGACCTCACCACGCCCATTCCGGTGACGGGCGACGACGAGGTCGGCCGGCTCGCGGCCAGCTTCAACACCATGCTGATCGCGCTCGACACGTCGCGCGAGCAGCAGCGGCGGCTGGTGGTCGACGCCAGCCACGAGCTGCGCACCCCGCTCACCGCGGTGCGCACCAACATCGACTTCCTCGGTCACGCCACCTCGCTCGGCGCCGACGAGCGCGCGCAGCTCATCGCCGAGACCCGACTCGAGCTCGAGGAGCTCACCAACCTCCTGAGCGAGATGGTGGAGCTCGCGACCGACGTACGCAGCGAGGAGCCCGTCGAACCGGTCTCGCTCGTCGATGTCGCCAACGACGTGGCCGCGCGCTTCCGTCGTCGTAGCGGCACCGACATCGAGGTGCACCTCGAGGACTCTCGCATGGTCGACGGGCGGCGCGCGATGCTCGACCGAGCCGTCGCCAACCTGGTCGACAACGCGCTGAAGTTCAGCCCCGCGGGCGCCGGCGTCGACGTGACCGTGCGGGGCACGACCGTCGAGGTGGCCGACCGCGGTCCCGGCATCGACCTCGAGGATCGGGAGCGGGTGTTCGACCGCTTCTACCGCGCCGCCAGCGCCCGCACCCTCCCCGGGTCGGGTCTCGGGCTCTCGATCGTGTCGCAGATCGCCGCGCTGCACGGCGGCACGGTGACGCTCGAGCCCCGCGTCGGCGGCGGCACCATCGCCCGCCTGGCACTCCCGACGCCCTGACCCTCCCGACGCCCTGACCCGGCGAACATCTCGCAGTTGACCCCCACATGTGACACCGAACTCTGAGATGTTCGGGGGTGGGGGGCGTGTGGACACGGTCCACACGTATGCGAGGATCGGTTCATGCGGTTGGTCGTGTACGGCGCGGGCGCGATCGGCGGCGTGGTGGGCGGTCGTCTGGCCGAGGCCGGGCACGAGGTGGTGCTGATCGCGCGCGGCGACCACCACGACGCCATCCGCGACCACGGGTTGACGTTGCTCGCGCCTGATGCGGAGCCGCTCGTGCTGTCGGTCCCGGTCGTGTCCCATCCGGCAGAGCTCGACTTCCGCGACGACGACGTCGTGCTCCTGTCGATGAAGAGCCAGCACACCGGCGACGCGCTCGACGCGCTCGTCGCGCACGCGCCGCCGAGCGTCGCGCTGGTGTGCGTGCAGAACGGGGTGGCCAACGAGCGCGCCGCGCTCAGGCTCTTCGACGACGTGTACGGGATCTGCGTCGTGTGTCCCGCGCTGCACCTCGAACCGGGCGTCGTCGAGGCGCGCGCCGCGCCGTTGAGCGGGATCCTCGACGCCGGTCGCTTCCCGCACGGGATCGGGTCGCGCGGTGCCGAGATCGCCGCCGCGTTGACGGCGTCGAAGTTCGAATCGGTGCCGCGCGACGACATCATGCGGTGGAAGTACGGGAAGCTGCTCAACAACCTCGGCAACGCGGTCGACGCGCTCTGCGGTCCCGACCCCGACGCGCGGGTCGTGCACCGGCGGGCGTGGACGGAGGGAGCTGCGGTGCTCACCGCCGCCGGCATCGACGCGGTCGGTCCCGAGGAGGACGCCGCCCGCCGTGGCGACCTCTTCCAGTGGGGCGGCGACGCGGCGCGGTCCCGTCCCGGCTCGTCCTCGTGGCAGAGCCTCGCCCGGGGGACGGGGTCGATCGAAGCCGACTACCTGAACGGCGAGATCGTGCTCCTCGGCCGGCTGCACGACGTGCCGACCCCCGTGAACCACCTGCTCCAGCGGCTCGCGACCACCGCGGCACGCGAGGGGCGTCGGCCCGGCACGATGCCGGTCGCCGAATTGATCCGGATGCTGCCCCCGGACGAATGACCTCACGACACCCGCCGCGGCGTGCGGGTCGAACGAGGAGGGACCATGGACGAGGTCGCAACGATGCGGCGCGTGATCGAGGTCACCGGACAGGTGGTCGACAACATCGAGCCCGACCAGCTCGACCACCCGACGCCGTGTGCGGGGTGGACAGTGCGCGACGTGCTGAACCACATCACCGGCGGCGCCGAGATGTTCGCGCTCTGCGTGCGCGACGGTTCGGTGCGCGACGAGCAGCTCGGCGAGATCATGACCACGGACCGTCTCGGTGACGACTACAAGGCGTCGTTCCACCGCGCGGCCGACGCGGCCAACGCCGCGTTCGCGACTCCGGGGGCGATGGACCGCCTCGTGAAGCTCCCCTTCGGCGAGATGCCCGCGGGCATGGCGGTGAACCTCGCCATCTTCGACGTCACCACCCACGCGTGGGACCTGGCGAAGGCGACGGGACAGAGCACCGACCTCGACCCCGAGGTCGCGACCGTCGCCTACCAGGTGGCGCAGACGATGCTCAGCGACGAGCTGCGCAGCTCCGGGATGTTCGGACCCGCGGTCGCGGCTTCCGACGACGCGCCGCCGGCCGACCGCCTCGCCGCGCTCGCCGGCCGCACGCCCTGACCCGCAGCTCCGCCGTTGCGCCGGGCTCGTTCAGCGAGCGGGCAGCGCGTCGGCGAGCGGCGCGCAAGGCTTGCCCAACGCGTCCGCCACCGCCGGGTTCACCACCTGGCCGGCGACCGTGTTGACGCCGGTGGCGAGCTCGGGGTCCTCCGACACCGCGGCGCGCACGCCGCGCGTCGCCAGCGCGACCGCGTACGGCAGCGTGGCGTTGGTGAGCGCGTACGTCGACGTGTTCGGAACCGCCGCGGGGATGTTGCCGACCGCGTAGTGCAGGACGCCGTCGACCTCGTACACCGGCTCTGCGTGCGACGTCTCGTGGATGCCCTCGACGCAGCCGCCCTGGTCGATGGCGCAGTCGACGATCACCGCGCCCGTCCGCATCGAGCGCACCATCGAGGCGGTGACGACGATCGGTGCCCGCCCGCCGGGCACGAGCACCGCGCCGATCACGAGGTCGGCCTCGGCCACCGCGCGCTCGACCGCCAGCCGGTTGCTGGCCAGCGTCATGATGCGGCCTTTGTGGATCTGGTCCAC
This sequence comes from Acidimicrobiia bacterium, assembly GCA_035763625.1. GTDB lineage: Bacteria > Actinomycetota > Acidimicrobiia > IMCC26256 > DASPTH01 > DASUAS01. Next base: position 1,276 of record DASUAS010000057.1, on the reverse strand, counting down.
CCACCGCAGACGGTCGATGTTCCGGTCGAGCAGGAGCACCTCGGCCTCCATGCCCTGCGCGATCCACGCCGCGTTCCACCCCACGTTGCCGGCGCCGAGCACGACGACGCGGGCGGGGCGCACCCCCGGCGCACCCCCGAGGAGCACGCCGCGACCGCCGTGCTCGCGCTCGAGGAAGTGCGAGCCGACCTGGGGCGCCATGCGGCCGGCGACCTCGCTCATCGGTGCGAGCAGAGGCAGCACCCCCGACTCGAGCTGCACGGTCTCGTAGGCCACGCCGGTGACCTCGCGCGCGAGCAGCGCGTCGGCGACGGGCGGGTACGCGGCGAGGTGCAGGTACGTGAACAGCACGAGCCCCGGACGCAGGTGGTCGAGCTCGTCGGGCTGGGGTTCCTTCACCTTCAGGACGAGATCGCTGCGCGCCCAGACGTCGTCGCCGTCGGTGACGATCTCCGCGCCCGCGGCGCGGAAGTCGTCGTCGCGGATCGACGATCCGCTGCCCGCGTCGTGCTCGACGATCACCGGCACGTCGTGCACCACGAGCTCGTGCACACCATCGGGAGTGATCGCGACGCGGTGCTCGCCTTCCTTGCGTTCGCGCGGGACCCCGACGGCGAGCGGCACGGGCACGGTCGCGGGCACGGTCGCGGGCACGGTCACGAACGTACGCGCAGACGATCGGCCAGCGCGCGTGGTGTGGTGACCACGTCGAACCCGTCGACGGTCACCAGATGCTCGTGGTTGCGCGCGTGGAGCGTCTCGTCGCCGTAGCGGTTGAGCGCGACCACGACCGGGAAGTCGGCGAACGCGTGGGCCGAGAGGCGCACCGCGTTGATCGTGCCGAGACCGGCATGGGTGACGAGCACGACCACGTCGGGGGCCAGGTGGCGGGCCAGGGCGACGTTGTCACCGTCGGCGCTGATCGGGGAGCGGGGACCACCCACGCCCTCGACCAGCCCGACGTCGACCGACGGCGGCCAGTCGATCCCACCGGCCAGGTCGGCGGTGGTGAACGGAGGGATGCCCAGCTCGCGCGCCGCCATCGGCGGAGACCACGCCACCAGCAACGTGCGCGACGGTGGGCAGACCCGGCCCGGCTCCTCACCGGTGGCTTCGGCCAGCACCTCGGCGTCGGTGGTGGTGCCGGGGTCGCACGACTGCACCGGCTTGCGGGCGGCGACGCTGACGCCGGCCGCCCGCAGCTCGCGCGCCAGCGCCGCGCCCCACCACGTCTTGCCGATGTCGGTGGCGGTGCCGGCCACGAACACGAGCGTGC
>DASUAS010000056.1:0-3202 GCA_035763625.1 Acidimicrobiia bacterium | reverse complement strand
CGAGGCGTTGGCGCGCGCGCTCGGTCACCCCGAGTGGCTCGATGACGAGCGGTTCTCGTCGGCCGCGGCCCGCACCGTCCACGACGCCGAGCTGGTGGCGGCGATCGGCGACGAGCTTCGTCACGGGACCACCACCGAGTGGGACGCGCGCTTTCTGGCGGCCGACGTCGCCGCCGCCCCGGTGAGCGACGTGCCGCTCGAACAGTGGTTCGAGCAGGAAGGTCGTCTGCTGCCCGAGGACCATCCGGTCTTCGGTCCGTTCTGGCGCGCACCGGTGAAGGTCGAGATGTCGGACCACTCGCCGCGGCTCGATCCGGTGTGCGGGCTCGGCGAGCACTCGCGTGCGATCCTCGAGGAGCTCGGCTACGACGACGATGCCGTCGGCGACCTCGTCGCGCACGGCATCGTGGTCGACGGCAGCGCGGCGGTGTCGATCGAGGCGTCACGGTGAGCATGCGAGCTCCGACGACCCGTTCCGACGCGTCTCCGCGCGTGGTGCCACGGATTCGCAGTGCGCTGTTCGTCCCGGGGAGCCGCCGCGACTTCCTGGAGAACGCCGATCAGCGTGGTGCCGACGCGGTGCTGATCGACCTCGAGGACTCCGTGATCGCCGGCAACATCGACGCTGCACGTGCCTCGGTGCGTGCATGGCTCGAAGCGCGTGCGACGCCCGTCGATCCCGTCGCCTGTGTGCGCGTGCACGCACTCGACGATGACCAACTCGACGACGACCTCGACGCAGTCGTGCAACCGCAGCTCACCGCGGTCCTCGTACCCAAGGTCGTGCACGAGGACGAGGTGGTCGAGGTTGCGGAGGCGCTCTCGTTCTACGAGGGGCGGCGAGGGATGCCGAGAGGTCAGGTGCGCATCTGGCCGCTCGTGGAGACGGCGAGCGCCGTGCAACGCGCCGATCGCATCGCCCGAGCTTCGGATCGTGTCGCGTACATGGGCGGCGGCACCTCACGCCAGGGTGACATCGCCCGCGCGCTCGGCTTCCAGTGGTCCCCTGAGGGCCTGGAGACCCTGTACCTGCGGTCGAAGGTGCTGGTCGACGTGCGCGCTGCGGGCGTGCCCAACCCCGTGTCCGGCCTCGTGTCGAGCATCGACGGGCACGCCGACCTGGAGACGTTCGCCCGCCAGTCGCGCGCACTCGGCTACGAGGGCCTGATGGTGATCCACCCCTCGCAGATCGCGCTCGTGAACGAGGTGTTCTCGCCCACGGCCGAGGAGCGTGAGGAGGCACGCGCCGTGCTCGCCGCCCTCGCGGATGCGGAGGCGCGAGGTCTCGGCGCCGTCACCTTCCGGGGGCGCATGATCGATCGCGCGAACATCGAGACCATCCACGCGCGCGGACTCGTGGAGCGTGATCGCTGATGGCGAAGACCGAGGTCGTCCACGTCGAGCAGCACGAGCTCGTGCCGGGATACCCGACCCGTCACCGTGTCGAGGGCGGCATCCGTCACCGCGTCGCGAGCCCGGACGGGTTCTCGCTGTGGATGCTCCGCGCCGAGCTCGACGACGGCAGCACGATCGCGTGGCTCGCGACGCACGGCGACGAAGCGGTGTACGTGCTCGAAGGTGCCCTCGAGATCGACGGGCGGGTCACGCCGGCCAAGGGCGCCGCGATCGTCGAGTCGAACGTCGTGACGCGGGCGCGGGCCCTGGGACCCACCCGCATCGTGCACATGGGTCCGCGCGATCCCGCGCCCCCGGTCGACGGCCTCAACGGTTCGCCGGCAACCGAAGGCCACGGCGTGCACGTCGTCGGTCCACGCGGCACCTACGCCAACACCAGCGACACGATCGACTCGCACTACTACGCGGACTCGACGTGCCCGACGTGCAGGATCACGCTCCTGTCCGTCGGACGCTCGTTCGGCTACCGGTCGGAGCCGCACAGCCACACACAGGACGAGCTCATCCACGTCGTCGCGGGCGGCATCAACCTCGGGCGCCGCCGCCTCGCGTCCGGCGACACGGTCGCCATCGCCGCCGGCGCCCGCTACGGCTTCCGAGGCGACGACGACGGCTTCGTCTTCCTGAACTACCGACGCGATGCTTCCCTGCAGCTGTTGACGCACGGCACCACTCCTCGCATGGAAGGTGGCGTCGTCAACGACATGACCCCCGTGATGGACCTGAGGTGACCATGGCGCGTGACGACAAGCTGATCTCGGCGGACTCGCACATCAACGAGCCGCCCGACCTCTGGCGCGACCGCGTGCCGACGAAGTTCCGTGACCGGGCGCCGCGCATCGAGCACTTCGAGCGCGGCGACGCGTGGGTCATGGAGGGCGCGCTCGACGCGATCAACTTCGGCGCCAACTGCTGCGCGGGCCTCCCCGCCGAGGAGCGGTCGCCGTGGATCCCGTGGGAGGCCGTACGCGCCGGCGGGTACGACCCTGCCGCGCGCATCGCGGAGCAGGACGAGGACGGCGTCGACGCGGAAATTCTGTATCCGACACCGCGGGTCGGCAACCAGGTGGTCTGGCACGTGAGCGATCCCGAGTTCCATCTCGCCTGTGTGCGCGCCTACAACGACTGGCTCTCCGAGTACGCGTCGCATGCACCCGACCGGTTGTGGGGCGTCGCGCTCATGCCCAACATCGGCACCGATGTCGCGATCGAGGAACTGCACCGCGCGCTCGCACTCCCCGGGATGCGCGCGATCCTGCTCGGCCAGTACCCCCACGGCGGCGAGCTGATGGCACCCGAGGACGACGCGTTCTGGGCCGCGGTGCAGGAGGCAGGCGTGCCGATCTCGATCCACGTCGCGTTCGCGACCGCCGCGCAGGGCGACACCAGCCGCATGCGCCTCAGCGGGGCCACCCGCTTCTACGACGCGCCGGTGCGGATCCAGCAGTTCATCGAGAGCGGCGTGTTCGACCGGTTCCCCGATCTCCGTCTCGTCTTCGTGGAGGTCGACTCCTCGTGGACGCCCTACCTCCGGGAGCAGCTCGACGACCGCTACCTGCGCACCGCGCCCGCCGCTCGCGCCAAGAACGCGCGCCTGCCGAGCGAGTACTTCGCCGACAACATCCACACCACGTTCATCACCGACCCCTACGCCGTGCCGAACCGCCACTACATCGGCATCTCACAGATGATGTGGTCGAGCGACTATCCGCACACCGGGTCCGACTGGCCCAACTCCTGGAAGACGATCGACGAGTACTTCGAGGGCGTGCCCGCAGACGAGAAG
>DASUAS010000055.1:0-3161 GCA_035763625.1 Acidimicrobiia bacterium | reverse complement strand
ATGTGCGGCTGGCCGTCCCCGCCGACGCGGTGCCGTGGAAGGACGGCTCGGCGGTGTGGGGCCTCGAGGCGCTGCCGCTCCACTTCTCGTCCCCGGAGGAATGACGTGCGAGGTCTGACCGACAAGGTCGCGGTGGTCGCGGGTGGCGGTTCGGGGATCGGAGCGGCGACGGCGATCCGCCTCGCCGAGGAAGGGGCCCGGGTCGTCGTCGGTGATCTGGCGGGCGACAACGCCGAGGCGGTCGCAGCCGGCATTCGCGACCGCGGCGGGCGCGCGGTGTCGTGCCCGTTCGACATCTCGATCGACGACCGCGTCGGCGCGCTGATGGCCGCCGCGGTCGACGAGTTCGGTGGCCTCGACCTGCTGCACGCCAACGCCGCCGACATGACCGAAGCGGCCATCCTCAGCGACACCGACGCCGTCGACGTCGATCTCGGTGTGTTCGACCGCACCATCGCGGTGAACCTGCGCGGCTTCCTGCTGTGCACGCGCCACGCCATCCCGCGGATGCTCGAGCGGGGCGGCGGTGCGATCGTCTACACCAGCTCCGCGACCGCGCACGTCGGCGAGCCGCAACGGCCGTCGTACGGGATCTCCAAGAGCGGCATCAACGCGCTGATGCGCCACGTCTCCTCACGCTGGGGGCGTGAGGGTATCCGGGCCAACTGCGTCGCGCCGGGGATGGTGCTCAGCAGGACCCTCCTCGAGCACTCCGACGAGGCGTTCCGCGACTTCGCGTTGAGCCTCGGACGCGTCGATCGCCTCGGCCAGCCGGAGGACATCGCGGCGGCAGTCGCCTTCCTCATGTCGGACGACGCCGGTTGGATCACCGCGCAGGTGATCAGCGTCGACGGCGGCTCGACCGTGCGTCCCTGATCACCGGGCACCAGATCCCGGCGCGCGTCGTTGACCTCGTGTCCCCGTCCAGGGGGTCCTCCGAGGGAGGAGGTCAACGATGACCGTCGAACAGATCCTCGCCGACTACGCCCACGACGAGATGCTCGCCCGCATCACGGGCCTGTGGCTCTGACTCAGACGCCCGACTTCATCAACTCGACGAGCTGGTCGAACACCGCGCCCCAGCCGTCGTGGAAGCCCATCTCGTCGTGCATCTTGCGACCCTCGGGGTCCTGGTGCATGGCGATGGCGCGGTACTTCGTGCCGCCCGACGGCGTGCGCTCGAGCTCGACGATCGCGGTGAACGGCAACGGTCCGGGCTGCGGTCGGAAGCCAGGTGCGAGCGCGGCGGTCCACACCAGACGCTCGTTCGGGACGACTTCGAGGTAGCAGCCCTGGTTGTCGTTCTCCTCGCCGTCGGGCCCGCGCATCACGGTCCGGAACTTGCCGCCCGGACGGAGGTCGACCTCGGCCACGGGCGTCTCCCACGGCTTGGGGGTGAACCACTGGACGAGCAGATCGGGCTCCGTCCACGCACGCCACACGAGCTCCGGTGCCACGTCGGTCTCGCGGGTCAGCTCGAGGTCGAGCTCCGGGTCGAGGTCGTGCGGGGTGAAGGTCATGGCTGCTCCAGCTGGTTGGGGTTGGTCGGGTCAGGGTTGGTCGGGTCCGGGGTGGTCGCGAGGGTGCGGAGGAGGTCGTCGAGCTGGTCGAGCCGGGATTCCCACAGGCGGCGCTGCTCGGCCAACCAGCCATCGGCGACACCGAGGGCGACCGGCACGAGCTCGTAGGTGCGCACCCGTCCGCGTTTGGTCGACGTCACCAGACCGGCGCGCTCCAGCACGTCGAGGTGCTGGGTGAAGGACGGCAACGCCATCGCGAACGGCTTCGCGAGCTCCGACGTGGAGGCGGATCCCGCGACCAGCCGTTCCACCACCTGGCGCCGGGTGCCGTCGGACAAGGCCCGGAAGACCAGGTCCAGCTCCACCGTTCGCTCAGGCATGTACCTAAGTATTGCCCAGGACGATGCTCAGGTCAAGACCTAAGTATCTGTTCCCCGTACGATCGAGCCGTGCCCGAGACGATCCTCACCGAGCGGCGCGGCGACGTGCTGCTGATCACGCTCAACCGGCCCGAGAAGCTCAACGCGTGGAGCACGCGCATGGGCCGCGAGCTGTCGCAGACGATCCGCGACGCCAACGCCAGCTCCGAGGTGGGCGCGATGGTCGTCACGGGCGCGGGGCGCGCGTTCTGCGCGGGAGCCGACATCGGCGACACCTTCGCCGACCGCGAGGCCACCGCGGCGGCGTCGGAGCCCGGGACGACCGGCGCCGGCGTCGCCTTCGACTGGGTCGAGCTGTGCCTGCGTTCGAAGCCCATCATCGCCGCGGTCAACGGCATCTGCATCGGGGTGGGTGTCACCCAGATCCTCTGCTTCGACGGGATCCTCGCGTCCGAACGCGCCCGCTTCGGGATCGGCTTCATCAAGCTCGGTCTCGTGCCCGAGCTCGCCGCGACCCGCTTCCTCACGCAGCGGATGGGCCCCGGGCGGTCGCGCCTGTTCGCGTTGAGCGGAGACCTCTGGACGGCCGACGAAGCGCTCACCAGCGGACTCGTCGACCGGGTCGCAGTGCACGAGGATCTCGTCGACGAAACCGTCGCGCTCGCGGGTCGCATCGCAGAGAACCCGGCACCACAGCTGCAGTGGACGAAGCAGCTGCTCGTCGAGCACGCACTCGAGACCGACCTCCGCGCCGTGCAAGAGCGCGAGATGGAGGTCATCGCCCGCTGCTTCTCGTCGCCGGAGCACGCGGAAGCGGTTCGCGCGTTCATGGAGAAGCGTCCACCGCAGTTCCCTCCGCGCGCCGCGATCTGAAGGCGGCCGGCTATCGACTCGTCGCGTCGATCCCGGTGGCCGCGAGCTCTGCTTCGACCATGCGACCGAGCTCGCGCAACCGCTCGATCTGAGGCTCGTTGAGGAGTCGGGGGCGGTGGTCCATGATGCAGAGCGTGCCGACGCGGTAGCCGTCTGCCGTCGACAACGGGACTCCGGCGTAGAAGCGCAGCCGCGGAGCGCGTGCGACGTAGGGGTTGTCTGCGAAGCGCTCGTCGCGGAGCGCGTCGGTGACCACGAAGACGTCGTCTCCGAGGATCGCGTGCGCGCACATGGACGCGTCGCGATGGGTCTCGGCGATGTCGATGCCGATGTGCGACTTGAACCACTGGCGCTCGGCGTCGATCAGGGTCACCAAGGCCATCGGTAC
>DASUAS010000054.1:0-4400 GCA_035763625.1 Acidimicrobiia bacterium | reverse complement strand
CGTTCGTCGAGGAGGATGGTTCCCGCTGGGTGCGGGCCTGCGAACTGGAACGGTGTGCCCAGGCGCGTGAGGTCGGAGTCGATCCGATCGAGATCCGGTCACTCGGCAACAGGGACGACCAACTCACGCTCGCGGAGGCTGCTCGCCTGGCGGGCGTCACCAACCGGTACCTGCGGGGTCTCGCCCGCCGTTACGACGAACACCGCGACGAGATCGACCGGTCCATCGCCGCGGGTCGTCATCCGCGCCGCGCGTTCCTCATCGCCCACCGCGACACTACAGGCCGGTGGTTGGTCACCCGCGAGCACCTCGCCGAGCTCCTGGAGCGGCGCCGTCCACCCGCCGTGCGCGTCGCCTACGACCTCACGCTCACCACCGAGAAGTCCCTCGCAGTGCTCGGCCTCCTCGGCGACACCCGGACCCGAGACGCCGTCCTCGGAGCGATCCAGGCCGGCAACGACACCGCGATCCGCTGGCTCGAAGACAGCGCCGCGGTCGGCCGCGTCGACGGCAAGCCCGTGACGGCCGAGGGACTCGTCGTCGCGTCATACCGGCACCTCACGTCCCGTGCGCTGGACCCGTTCCCCCACCACCACAACGTGGTCATCAACACCGCCCGCCTGGCCGACGGGACCCACCGCGGACTGTGGTCCCGTTACCTGTACGCCAACGCGCACGCTGCGTCCGCCCTCGCCACCGCCGAGATGCGCCACCAACTCTCCACGGCGCTTGGCGTTCGGTGGCGACCCGGACACAAGTCGGGTTGGGAGATCGATGGCATCACCAACCAGGTCGTACGCGAGTTCTCCCAGCGCCGCACCGAGATCGACGACGCGCTCGCCGAGCTCGAAGCCGAGATCGGTCGCGGTGCGCACCCACGCGAGATCGAACACATCGTGCTACGCACCCGCCCGGCCAAGAACCACACCCCCGCCGACCAGCTCATCACCTCATGGCGCGACCGCGCGGAACGCCACGGTCTCAACGCCGACACACTCGCCGCGCTCACCGGCCATGAACCGGTCGTGCAGACCGTCGACCCTGAGGCGCTGTTCGCGTCGCTCGCCGCACCCGGCGGCATCTGCGCGGGCGAGTCGGTGTTCACCCACGCCGACGCACTCGCCACCATGACCAACCATCCCGTCCCCACCGGCGACGATGATCCGCAGCCCCTGTTGTGCGGCGCGCAACGACTCCTCGAGCTGACCGACCAGTTCCTCGCGTCATCGCATGTCGTCGCGCTCACCGACGGCGACAACACCCTGTTCACCACAGCCGAGATGCTCGGCGTGCAAGAGCGCATCACCGCCCGGTTCACCAAGGGACTCCATCGCGGTGCGCACCTCGTCGCGCATACGCATGTCGACGCCGCACTCTCTCGTCACTCCCATTTGAGCGGTGAGCAGCGCCGGCTGGTGACCGAGTGGTGCGAACGCGGCCACCGGTTCCAGACCGCGATCGGGCGCGCCGGCGCAGGCAAGACCACCACCGTCGCCGCCTGCGCCGACGCCTGGACCGCCGCCGGCTACCGGGTGCTCGGCGCGGCCGTGAAAGGCGAAGCCACCCGCACCCTCGCCACCACCACCGGCATCGAGTGCGAGACCGTCGCCTGGCACCTAGCCCACACCGACCCGCACAACCTTCCCCTCGACGCGCGCACCATCCTCGTCGTCGACGAAGCATCCACCCTCTCCGACCGTGACCTCGACGCGCTCATGACCATGGCCGCCACCACCGGCGCGAGCCTCCGGCTCATCGGGGACCCGGCGCAGCACGGTGCCATCGCAGCGGGCGGCATGTTCCGCGTCCTCTGCCAACGCCATCCCCGCTACACACCCGAACTGATTGCCACCCATCGGCTCCAAGACCCCCACGACCGCGCCGCGGCACAAGCGTTTCGAGACGGGCGCATCGACGAGGCGTTCGATCAGCTCGCCGCCGCCGGACACCTGCATGTTGTCGGCGACGGCCTCACCATGTACCGCGAGATCCTCGGCCGCTGGTGGGACGCCCACCAGGAAGGGCTTGACCACCCCATGGTCGACCGGCGCAACACCACCCGCCGCGAGCTCAACCGACTCGCTCACCTCCTCCGCCGCGTCCACGGCGAACTCGGCACCGACGAGATCACCGCGAGTGGCGACCGTTCGTTCGCGGTCGGCGACCGCGTCACCGCCCGCGCCCCCAACCGTCAACTACACGTCGAGGGTGACCAGCATGCACACGTGCGCAACGGTGCGCTCGGCACCATCGTCGCCATCCACCGCGACTGCCGGGATCGCGCTCGCGAAGCGCTCACCGTCGACTTCGACGACATCGGCTGCATCGACATCCCCCGCTGCTTCTTCGACCACCACCGCAGCGCAACTGGACGCTCCGAGGTCGGCATCGACCACGCCTACGCGCTCACCAGCTACGCCGTCCAAGGCGCCACCCACGACATCTCCACCAGCCGGGTCGACGCCACCGCGACGCGTGCCGAGACCTACGTCGACATCACCCGCGGCCGTCGCGAGAACCACCTCTACCTGACCGCCGCGACCGACCCGCTCGACGGCGAAGCCCTGCCGCGCGTCCCGCCCGCACCCGCCGACGCCGCGGTCGCCGAACGCCTCCGTCGATCCACCGGCGAGATCACTGCCTGGGAGCTCGCCCACCCCGTCGGCGCCACCGCGCGCGTCGAGCAGGCCATCGGAATCTGAGATTCCTCGCGAAGTCGATGACGACCGGCGGGCCTACGTAGGAAAACGACCAGTGCGCCGAAGGAGGGCTCAGCCATGGCGAGCCGGTTGCTCGACGTCGACGGTGCAGCGGCCTATCTCTGCGTGGCGCCGCGCTTCATTCGGCGCCTCGTCGCCGAACGACGCCTCCCGTTCGTGAAGGTCGGTCGGCATCTGCGCTTCGACACTGCCGACCTCGACCACTTCATCGAAGCGGGACGCGTCGACGCCGTCGACATCCGGCGCTTCCCTTCGGAGCCCCGCTATCGTTCGTGAGCCGGCCAGTGACCCTTGTCCGAGCGGTCACTCTCTCAATCACGGTCGTCCGGCACTTCGAGCTCGGGCCTCTTCGATGGCGACGCGGTTGGTAAACCTTCGGGTCGCGCCCCGCATGCGCGTGACGCACGGGGTGTCCGACCAACGCTCAGCTCAACCGACCGCGCTCGTCGCCCGATGGCTGCTTCAGCCCGAAAGGTCGGACGATGGGGTCTGTACGGCGATCCCCAAAGACGAGCCGCTGGGAGGCTCGCTACCGCGATCCGCTCGGACACCAGCGAACCAAGACGTTCGCCACCAAGGCCGACGCCCGCGCGTTCCTCGCCGCCACCCAGACCGACGTGATGCGCGGCCAATGGCTCGACCCCGCGGGTGCTCGGATCACCTACCGGGAGTGGTCCGAGCACTACTTCGCCACCGCGGTCCACAAACGCGCGACCACCGCCGCGCGTGACCGCACCGTCAACGACAAGCACTTCATCCCTCGCATCGGAACACGCAGGCTCGGGAGCCTTACGCCGCTCGACGTACGAGACCTCGTCGAGGAGATGTCACGGCGACTGGCGCCCGCGACCGTCCGCACCAACTACGGCGTGCTGCGAACCATCCTCCGCTCCGCAGTCGACACCGACCTCATCGCACAGAGCCCGTGCCGCGGCGTGCGGCTCCCTCCCGACACGAAACGCAGGCGGTTCCTCTCCGCTGACGAGCTGATCCGACTCGCGCAAGCCTCACCCGTCGAATACCGGGCGATGGTGTTCCTCGCTGGAGTGCTCGGCCTGCGCTGGTCCGAGATCGCAGGCCTACGCGTCAGTCGCATCGATCTCGCTCGACGCACGCTCGAGGTCGCCGAGACCTGCGCGGAGGTCAACGGCCGGATCAGCTTCGCCGAACCCAAGACCGCCGCGTCGCGACGCACGCTACGGGTACCCGAGTTCCTCGCCGCGCTGCTCGCCGAGCACCTCGCGTCCCGCGGCCACCCGGGACCGGACGCGCTCGTGTTCGTCGCCCCCCAAGGCGGCCCGCTCCGCCGCACGACCTTCCGCACCCGCGTCTTCCAACCCGCCGTCCGACGAGCCGAGCTCGACGGCATCACCTTCCACGAGCTCAGACACACCTCGGCCGGCCTCATGATCGAGATGGGAGCCCACATCGAAGCGATCAAACAGCGCCTCGGCCACTCGACCATCCGCGTGACCTCCGACGTGTACGGGTCGCTGCTCCCCACCGTCGACGAATCCATCACCGCCGGCTTCGACGCTCGCTTCGGCAACGCGTTCGAGCACACGTGTGGTGAAAATGTGGTGAACGGCGCCGCCGGCACCCCTGGTCCCGGGCCCGAAAGTGGCGAAACCGCAGGTCAGAGCGGTGGAGGTGATGGGACTTGAACCCACGACTTCTACG
>DASUAS010000053.1:0-16856 GCA_035763625.1 Acidimicrobiia bacterium | reverse complement strand
CCTTGTTGGCGCCGTGCGGCTCCCGGCCGATCCAACCGGAGAAGCCGTAGGGATCGAGCCGGTTGGCGCGCCGGTATGCGTCGACCGCGGCGGGGTCGATCACGCCGTCGGCGTCGTTGATGGCCAGGCTCTCGTGGGTGCCCGGGATCGTGAGGTCGGGGTGGGAGATGTGCCACTTGCCCCGGTAGTGGGTGCGGTAGCCGGCGGCGCGGAACCAGTCGCCCATCGTGGGCACCGTGTCGGGGTCGAGGAAGTGCATCCCCGGGTCGGTGGCCGCCTTGGCGAGGCCGTCGGTGTCGGCCACGCCGTGGAGCGACGAGTACTGCCCGGTGAAGAGGGTCGTGCGGCTCGGCGTGCACGCCGTCGCGCCTGCGTAGTGCCGGTGCAGCTCGCGGCTCCGCGTGCGCAACCGGTCGCGCGCCGGCAGCTGCGTGCGCCGGAACTCGGCCAGCGCCGCCGTCTCGTAGGGCGGCGGGTAGCGCTCCTCGTCGGTCATGATGAAGAGGACGTTGGGACGGGACGCGGCCATCCGCGGAAGTTAGTCGCGCGGTCTGAGCACGTCGCCCGCACCGATCGCTCCGGACCTCGCGACGAGCGCGCCGATCCCCAGGCAGCCGTCGTGGTCGTGGTTGACCCGCTTCAGCACGTCGAGGTCGCGCTCGATCGCGCCCGGTTGCGGGCGCGTGATCATCACGCAACGGCCGATCCGCTTCACCACGTCGAGCGCGACTTCGCCGACCGTGATCGTGGTGCCGACGAACGCGTCCTCGCCGTCGCCGTCGAGGACCACGTTGGCGCGGAAGCGGCGACGATCCCAGTCGCCGAGCGTTCCGGTCGACACCAGCGAGACGCGCGTGCGCGCGGAGTCGTGGAACGGACCCGGCGCGCCTTCGAAGACGATCCAGTCGGCTTCGCGCTCGGCGTCGAGCGGGTTCTCGTAGCGGCGGTCGACGACGTCGGCCGCGGCACACAGCGTCACCCGTCGTCCGAGCCAGTCGGACAGCGCGGCGTCGTCACGCGCGATCGATCCGTCGGGCAACGTGATCTCGGGCGGAGCGCCGTCGTCGACGACGCGAGCCGACGCGTCGAGGAGCTCCGGGATCCGTCGCGCGGTCAGGCCCAGTCCGGTCGCGACGTCGAAGATCGCGAAGGCGCGGTCGCCGACGATGCCGGCGGCGGTGACGGTGGCGGAGCCGAGCTGCTCACCCTGGAGCGACTTGACGGGGAACCGCCACAGCTCGGCGACGCGCACCGCCCGACGATAGACGTCACCATGCCTGTGCTGACGCCCCCGTTCTGACACCGTTCAGCGGTCCAGAACCCCCGCGAACGGCGCCAAAACGAATTGGGGTCAGGCGGCCTGGGCGACGGGTGCGTCCTCGAGTGCGAGCTCGAGGACGTCACGCACGTCGTCGACCAGGTGGAAGGTCATCACCTCGCGCACGGCCTCGGGCACGTCGTCCAGATCCGGCCCGTTGCGCTGGGGCAGGATCACGGTGTCCAGTCCCGCCCGCTGCGCCGCGAGCACCTTCTGCTTGACGCCGCCGATCGGCAGCACGCGGCCCTGCAGCGTGACCTCACCGGTCATGCCGAAGCCGGTCTTGACCGTGCGCCCGGTGAGCATGCTCACCAGCGCGGTGGTCATGGTGATGCCGGCCGACGGGCCGTCCTTGGGGATGCCGCCGGCGGGGACGTGCAGGTGCACCCGCCGCTGCACCGACGCCGGGTCGATGCCCAGCTCGGCCGCGTGGGCCTGCACGTACGACAGCGCGATCTGCGCCGACTCCTTCATCACGTCGCCGAGCTGGCCGGTGAGGGTGAGGCCCTCGCCGTCCATCGTCGTCGCCTCGATGAAGAGCACGTCACCGCCGACGCCCGTCACCGCGAGACCGGTCGCGACACCGGGCACACCGGTGCGCTCGGCCGTCTCGGCGTGGAACTTCGGACGGCCCAACGCGGGCTGCACGTCGTCCACGTCGATCGCCACCGGCGGAGTCGCGTCACCCGACGCGCTCCTCTCCGAAACCAGTCGGGCCGCGGTCTTGCGCAGCAACTTGCCGAGCTCGCGCTCCAGGTTGCGGACCCCCGCTTCGCGCGTGTGGTCGTTGACGACCGCGCGCAGCGCGTCGTCGGTGACCGACACGTCGTCGGCGGTCAGGCCGTTGCGCTCCAGTTGACGCTCGAGCAGGTGATCGCGCGCGATCGCGACCTTCTCCTCCTCGGTGTAGCCGTCGAGCCGGATGATCTCCAGCCGGTCGAGCAGCGGTCCCGGGATGGTGTCGAGCACGTTCGCGGTCGCCAGGAACAGCACGTCCGAGAGGTCGAGGTCGACCTCGAGGTAGTGGTCGCGGAACGTGTGGTTCTGCGCGGGGTCGAGCACCTCGAGCAGCGCCGACGACGGGTCGCCCCGCCAGTCGTTGCCGAGCTTGTCGACCTCGTCGAGGACGATGACCGGGTTCATGGTGCCGGCCTCGGTCAGCGCGCGGACGATGCGGCCGGGACGCGACCCGACGTACGTGCGCCGATGACCGCGCAGCTCGGCCTCGTCGTGCACACCACCGAGGGCGACGCGCACGAACTCGCGTCCGAGCGACCGGGCGACCGACTCGCCCAGCGACGTCTTGCCGACGCCGGGAGGACCGACCAGGGCGAGGATCGCACCCGCGCCCCGCCGACCCTTCTTCGGTGCGTCGCTGTCGGACATCCCGCGCTCGGCGCGCAGCTTGCGCACCGACAGGTACTCGACGATGCGGTCCTTCACGTCGTCGAGCCCGGTGTGGTCGGCGTCGAGGATCTCACGCGCGTGGCCGACGTCGAGCGACTCGTCGGAGCGCTGGCCCCACGGGATGTCGAACACGGTGTCGAGCCAGGTGCGGATCCACCCGTGCTCGGGGCTCTGCTCGCTGGTGCGCTCGAACTTGTCGACCTCGCGCTCGATCGTGTTCCGCACGTCGTCAGGCAGGGTCAGCTCGGCGAGCTTGGCGCGGTACTCGGCGACGACGTCGTCGGCGTCGCCGCTCTCGCCCAGCTCCTCGCGGATGGCCTGCATCTGCTGGCGCAGCAGGAACTCGCGCTGCGTCTTGTCCATGCCCTCGGTGACGCGGGTGCGGATCTGCTCCGACAGGTCGAGCTCGGCCAGCGTCTCGCGCACCCAGGCCAGGGCCTTCTCCAGGCGGGCTTCCGGATCGAGCTCCTCGAGCAGCTCCACCTTGCGTTCGACCGACAGGTCGGGCGCCCAGCCCGCGGTGTCCGCGAGCGCGCCGGGGTCGTCGACGCCGGCGAGGGCGTCGGCGATGCGCGGGTTGCCCAGCTTCTCGGCGATGCCGCGCACGACCGCGCGGTACTCGCGCACCATCTCCCGGGCGCGACCGCTCACCGAGTTGGGCTCGGCCACCGGGTCGGCCTCGACCCAGAGGCCGGGCTGCTCGGTGGTGACGGGGCGGCCCACGACGGCCCGCGAGAGGCCCCGCAGCACCAGGGCGCGCTGCCCACCCGGGAGCTCGCCCTCGTTCTCGATGCGGGCGACGGTGCCGATGCGGGTGTAGCCGCTCCCGACCCGGGGGACGAGGAGGATGCGGCGGTCCCCGGCCGTGGCGCCGTCGGCCGCGTCGCGGGCCTCGGCCGTCTCGAGCGCGAGCGTCACGACCATCTGCGGCAGCACGACCCCGGTGTTCAGGGGCAGCAGGGGCAGGCGCAGGGCGTCCACTTCGGGCGTCGCTTCGGGAGTCGCTTCGGTCATCGGGGTCTCCAGTGGATCTCAGGTGATTACACCATTACGTGAGATCCTCAACCACCTCGTTCCCGGCGGCATTCCCGAGTCAAAAGGTCGCGATTTGGAACGTCGGCGTTCCGTCTCGCGCAGTTCTGGACCCCGCGAGACGCGTGGTCGGCTTCAGAGGAGGCCGTGGTCGCGCATCCAGGGAATGGTGCGCGCGAGGCCCTCGTGGAGGGTGAGGGGCTCGTAGCCGAGGCGCTCGACGGTCTGGTCGTTCACGAAGAACGGGCTCGGGAACTGCTTGCGGGCCAGCGCCACCAGGCTGGGGCCGAAGCGGGCGGCGACGTCAGGATCGTCGAGCGCCGACACCGCCACCTCGGTCACCCGCTTGTCGGAGCCGGCGACCTCGAGCGCGGCGTTGCAGAACCACGGCACCCCACCGACGTCGCCGGGACGGCCGAACGCGAGGTAGCGCTCCCCCGCCAACCCCTTCCGGGTGGCGACGACCGACGCCCGGGCGACGTCGCCCGCGTACACCCACGGGATCGGGAAGCCGACGTACTCGGTGATCTCACCGGCCAGGGCCATGGCGATGCGGGCGTTGTAGCTCGGCGCCACCATCGACCGCTCCGGCAACGACGACACGCCGTAGGCGCCGCCCGAGATCACGATGCAGATGTCCTGCCCGTCGTCGTCGACCCGACGCATGGCGTCGAGGTACGCCGCCCGCTTGGTGACGGTGTAGGGGTCGTCGCTCGGGTCGGGATCGAGCGGCGAGTGCTCGGTGAGCGGCGTCGTCTTCGCGTCGAAGAACGTCGTGGTGCTCAGCTGGACGACGCGCGTCGCGCCGACCTTCGCCGCCGCGTCGAGCACGTGGCCGGTCCCCACGACGTTCACCGCGTGGTGCTCGCCCGCCACCTGCGTCTGACCGCCGAGCACCGCCGCCGAGTGGATGACGTACTCGCAGCCGTCGGCCGCGCGCAGGACGTCGGCGGCGTCGGTGATGTCACCGCGGACGATCTCGACGCCCATCGCCTCGAGCGGCGCCGCATCGCTGCCCGCGCGGACGAGGGCGCGCACGCGGTCACCCTGCTCGACCAGCTGCTCGGCGATGTTGGAGCCGATCATGCCGGTGGAGCCGGTGAGGAAGACCCGGCTCATGCGCGTGACCTCAACCGGGGAGCTGCGCCTCGATGGCCGCCACCAGCGTGGGGTCCTCGGGCGTCACCTGCGGGCGGAAGCGACCTACGACCTCGCCCTTCGGCGAGACGAGGAACTTCTCGAAGTTCCACTTCACGTCGCCGGCCTCGCCGTCGGCGTCGGCCTGCTGCTCCAGCTCCGCGAACAGGGGGTGCTGCTGCGCGCCGTTCACGTCGATCTTCTCGAACAACGGGAACTGCACGTTGTAGTTGGTGTCGCAGAACTCGCGGATCTCCTCCGCGGTGCCGGGCTCCTGGCCCATGAACTGGTTGCACGGGAAGCCCAGCACCTCGAAGCCGCGAGCGCCGTAGGCCTCGTGCAGCTTCTCGAGCCCCTCGTACTGCGGCGTGAGGCCGCACTTCGAGGCCACGTTCACCATGAGGAGCGCCTTGCCCCGGTACTCGGAGAGGTCGGCGGGCTGGCCCTCGAGCGTGTTGATCTTCTGGTCGTAGATGCTCATGATCGGCACCCTACCCCCGGCGGCCGCGGCTCAGCCCGGGCGCGTCATGTTCTCGGGGACGACGTTGCGGTCGAACTCCTCGGGGGTCTGGTGGCCGAGCTCGACCGCCGCCTCCTTCAGCGTCTTCTTGTGCTTGTGGGCGTGCTTGGCGATGGCGGCGGCGTTGTCGTAGCCGATGTGCTGGTTGAGCGCGGTCACCAGCATGAGCGAGTTGCCGACGTGCGCGGCGATCTGCTCCTCGTTCGCCTGCACGCCCTCGATGGCGAACTCGCGGAACGAGTCGCACGCGTCGGTGAGGATGTCGACCGAGTGCAGGAAATTGAAGATCATCACCGGCTTGAACACGTTGAGCTCGAAGTTGCCCTGAGAACCGGCGATGCCGATCGTGGTGTCGTTGCCGATCACCTGCACGCAGACCATCGTCATGGCCTCGCTCTGCGTCGGGTTCACCTTGCCCGGCATGATCGACGACCCCGGCTCGTTCTCCGGCAGGACGAGCTCGCCCAGCCCGGCGCGAGGCCCGGAGGCGAGCCAACGGATGTCGTTGGCGATCTTCATCAGCGACACCGCGAGCGTCTTCAGCGCACCGCTCCCCATCACCAGCGCGTCGTGCGCGGCCAGCGCCGCGAACTTGTTGGGTGCCGACACGAACGGCAGGCCGGTGATCTCGGCGATCTTGGCCGCGGCGCGGTCGGCGAACTCGACGTGGGTGTTGAGCCCGGTGCCGACGGCGGTGCCGCCGATGGCGAGCTCGTAGATCCCGGGGAGCACCGCCTGGAGGCGCTCGAGGTCGGCGTCGAGCTGCGCGACGTAGCCACCGAACTCCTGACCGAGCGTGAGCGGCACCGCGTCCTGGAGATGGGTGCGGCCGATCTTGACGATGTCGGCGAACTCCTCCGCCTTCGCCGCGAGCGCGTCGCGCAGCCGAGTGACCGACGGGACGAGCTCGTGCACGATCTCTTCCGCGGCGGCGACGTGCATCGCGGTGGGGAACGTGTCGTTCGAGCTCTGCGACATGTTGACGTCGTCGTTCGGGTGGACGGGCTTCTTGCTGCCGCGCTCGCCGCCGGCCAGCTCGATGGCGCGGTTCGAGATCACCTCGTTGACGTTCATGTTGGTCTGCGTGCCGCTCCCGGTCTGCCACACGTAGAGCGGGAACTCCGCGGCGTGCTGGCCGGCGATCACCTCGTCGGCCGCGGCGACGAGCAGTGCCGCCTTGTCCGACGGCAGCTTCCCGAGCTCCTCGTTGACCTGCGCGGCCGCCTTCTTGAGGATGGCCATCCCGCGGATCACCGCGGTGGGCATGTGGTCGTCACCGATCGAGAAGTGGTGCAGCGACCGCTGGGTCTGCGCACCCCAGTAGCGGTCGGCGGGGACCTCGATCGGCCCCATGCTGTCGGTCTCGGTCCGGGTGCTGCCAGCGGCGTCGCTCATGGGGCGACGGTACCGCCCCCCTCCCGGGTTGCGTCACTTGGACGCGACAGACGCGGTCAGGTGACGCAACCCTGGTCACGCGCGGCGGACCTTGCGGACCTGGCGAACCTGGCGATCCATGCTCCGGCGCACGTACGGCCCGAGGAGACCGGCACCGCGCGCGAGCGCGGCGGTCTGGGCGTCGGCGGTGATCACCAGGCGGTCCTTCTCGATGCCGCGCACGATCGCGCGCGCGACGTCGGCGACCTCGCGGGGCTTGATCGCGGCCGAGATCCGCTCGGTCTCGGGCGGCTTGAGCTCGTTCTCGGCCTCGAAGCCGGGCGTGCGCGTGTCGGGCGGGTACGCGCAGGCGACGACGATGCCGTGCGGCGCGAGCTCGGACCGCAGCGTCTCCGCCAGCCCGCGCACCGCGTACTTCGCGGGCCCGTACGCGGTGTACCCGAACACCCCGATGAGCCCGGCGGTCGACGAGATCGTCACCACGTGGCCGCGGCCACGCTCGATCATCGACGGGACGATTGCGCGCACCGCGTGCAGGGTGCCGAAGTAGTCGACCTCCATCTGCTCGCGGAACACCGCGTCGTCGAGCTGCACGAAGTAGCCCGGGTGAGCCGACCCGGCCGCGGTGACCAGCACGTCGCACGGTCCACCGCGCGCGACGACGGTGTCGAGCGCCACGCGCAGCGCGTCGGGCTGCGCCACGTCGGCCGAGGCACTCGCGACCGCGCCCACCGACGCCGCCGCGGCTTCCAGTCGCGCTTCGTCACGCGCCAGCAACGACACTCGTGCGCCGCGCGCCGTCGCCTGCCGCGCGAGCGCGAGCCCGATGCCGCTCGAACCCCCGGTGATCACCACGTGCGCGTCCGCCAACTTCGTCATGGTGCTGATCCTCCCACGATGGGGTCGACGGGTAGCGTCGAGGAGTGCGCCGACGCCCCCCGCTCGCGGCTGTGTCCGCCGTGCTGGTGGCCGTTGCGTTGGCCGCGGCGACGCTCGCGCCGGCGCCCGCACACGCCGGTACCTCACCGACGTTCTCGGTGCAGCCGAGCGTCGACCAGGTCGCGGTGACCGGTGCGCACACCGGCGCACGCGCGGTGTTGCGCGACGCCCAGGGCAAGAAGGTCGCGAGCCGTGCCGTCGACTCGCTCGGGAGCACCCTGTTCCGCGACGTGCGGCCGGGCGCGGGATACGTGGTGAGCGTCGACGGCGCCGCCGCGGCGCCGGTGCAGGTGCTCGATCCCCGGGCGACGCCCCCGCAGTCGCTGTACTCCGACCAGCACCTCCAACCCGGTTTCGGCTACCTGAAGACGCGCGACGGCACGTTGCTGTCGGTCGACGTGCACCTGCCGGGTCCCGTCGACGCGGGTCCGTACCCCACCGTCGTCGAGTACTCCGGCTACGACCCGTCGAACCCCGACAACGTGCAGCCGGCCTCGCGCATCGCCCAGCTGCTGGGCTTCGCCACGGTGGGGATCAACCTCCGCGGCACCGGCTGCTCGGGTGGTGCGTACAACTACTTCGAGGAGCTCGAATCGCTCGACGGCTACGACGCGATCGAGGCGGTCGCCGCGCAGCCGTGGGTGCAGGGCGGGACGGTCGGGATGGTCGGCATCTCGTTCCCGGGCATCACGCAGCTCTTCGTCGCCCGGACCCGGCCACCGCACCTCGCCGCCATCACGCCGCTGTCGGTGTTCGACGACACGTACGACACCCTCTACCCGGGCGGCATCTTCAACAACGGGTTCGCCCTCGGCTGGGCGAAGGACCGGCAGGCCGACGCCCGCCCGGCCACCCGTGCCGGCCAGGGACAGAAGTGGGCGCGCACCCGCATCGCCGACGGCGACGAGACCTGCCGCGCCAACCAGTCGCTGCGGCTCCAGTCGGCCAACGTGATGCAGGAGATCGACGACAACGCGTACCGGCACGGCGCGGCCAGCGACGCGCTCGCACCCGAGAGCTTCGTCCACGAGATCGACGTGCCCGTCTTCCTCGCCGGTGCGTGGCAGGACCAGGAGACGGGCAGCCACTTCGCGGAGATGCTCGGCAACTTCTCGCCCGACATCCCGATGAAGGTCACCCTGATGAACGGCATCCACCAGGACTCGCTCGGACCCGCGGTGCTGTCGCAGTGGATCGAGTTCCTCGACTTCTACGTGGCGAGGAAGATCCCGTCGATCCCGCCGACGACGCGCGCGCTGGCGGCGGTCGCGCTGACCCAGGCCTTCGGGCCTCGCGCCACCCTCGCCCCCGACCGGTTCACCGACCAGCCCGACTATGCGTCAGCGCTCCGCGCCTACCAGGCGGAGCCACGCGTGCGCGTGCTGTTCGACGTCGGCGCGGGCGGCTCGCCCATGCCCGCGTTCTCGACCACCGGCCCGACGTTCCCGCTCCCCGACACGACCGCGACCACGTGGTACCTCGGCGACCACGGGACGCTCACCCGAACCCGCCCTGTGACCGACCACGCCGACCGCTTCCAGGACGATCCCAGTGCGATGCCCCGCACGATGACGACGACCGGCGAGCAGCTGTCTCCGACGTACGGATGGAAGCCGGTGCCGCAGGGCAAGGCACTCGGCTACGTGACCGACCCGCTCTCCGCCGACACCGTCCTCGCCGGCACCGGGAGCATCGACCTCTGGGTGCGTTCGTCCAAGCCCGACGCCGACCTCGAGGTGACGATCAGCGAGGTGCGGCCCGACGGCAAGGAGACCTACGTGCAAAGTGGCTGGCTGCGCGCCAGCCAGCGCGCGCTCGACGAGCAGCACTCGACCGATCTGCTGCCGGTGCAGACCCACGAACGCAAGGACGTGGAGCCGTTGTCGGCGACGGACGCGTCGCTCGTGCGGGTTCCGCTCTTTCCGTTCGCGCACGCGTTCCGCGCCGGCTCGCGCATCCGCATCGTCGTGCAACCCCCCGGCGGCAACCGCCCCGCCTGGGCGTTCGCAACGCTCCCGGGAACGCGCCGCGTGACCATCTCACGATCGAACGCCCAGCCGTCCAAGGTCGTGTTGCCGGTCGTCTCGGGGGTCGACGTCTCGACGCCGCTCCCGGCGTGCGGCACGCTGCGGGGGCAACCGTGCCGTCCGTACCAGACCCTCGAGAACAGGAGCGCGAAGTGACCTCAGGCGTCTACGACCTCGCCGAGCGGTACGTCGAGCGGTTCGCCGCGCTCGATCCCCTGGCGGCGACCGGTGAGGGAATCGCGGGCCACGACCACGAGATGACCGACTTCTCGCCCGACGGCGCCGCCGAGCGCGCCGAGCTCGACCGGGCGACGCTCCGGGCCCTCGACACCGTCGAGGCGCCAACCGATGCCGACCGCATCGCGGCCGAGGTGATGCGCGAACGACTCGAGCTCGCACTCACCGAGTACGACGCGGGTGAGCGCCTGCGCGACCTGCGGGTGCTCGGCAGCCCCGTGCAGACCGTGCGCATGGCGTTCGACCTCATGCCCCGCGAGACCGCCGACGACTGGCGGGTCGTCGCCGAGCGGATGGCGCTCGTGCCCCAGGGCCTCTCGAGCATCGAGGCCGCGCTCGCCGAGGGGGCGGCGGAAGGCGTGGTGGCGGCACGTCGACAGGCGGTCGCGTGCACGAAGCAAGCCGACACCTGGGGCGGACTCGATCCCGCCACGCGCCCGTTCTTCCACGCGCTCGTCGACGAGTACGACGCGTCCGGACTCGGCGACACCCGGCTGCGCGCGCGACTCGAATCGCTGGCCACGCGCGCCACGGAGGCGTACGCGTCGCTGGGACGCTTCCTCGTCGAGGAGTACGCAGCGCGTGCCGACGAGCGCGATCCGGTCGGACGCGACCGCTACTCGCTCTACGCGCAGGACTTCAACGGGATCGCGCTCGACCTCGACGAGACCTACGCATGGGGCTGGGACGAGCTGCACCGCATCGAGCACACCATGGGCCAGGTCGCCGAGCGCATCATCCCCGGCGCCGACGTCGACACGGTGATCGAGCACCTCGAGACGGATCCGACACGCGCCATCGAGGGCGTCGACGCGTTCCAACGCTGGAACCAGGAGCTGCTCGACACGACCGTCGCCGAGCTGAACGGCACGCACTTCGACATCCCCGGTCCGGTGCAGCGCGTGGAGGCGATGATCGCGCCGCCTGGAGGCGCGGCGGCCATGTACTACACGGGACCGGCCGAGGACTTCAGCCGTCCCGGACGCACGTGGTACCCGACGTTGGGCAAGACGCGCTTCCCGCTCTGGGGCGAGGTGTCGATCTGCTACCACGAGGGCGTCCCCGGCCATCACCTGCAGATCGGGCAGGTGCGCTACCTGGCCGACACGTTGAGCCGGTTCCAGCGCACGCTCGCCGGCACGTCGGGGCACGCAGAGGGCTGGGCGCTCTACGCCGAACGGCTCATGGGTGAGCTCGGCTACCTCGACGAGCCCGCGTTCGAGCTCGGCATGTTGCGGGCGCAGGCGATGCGCGCGGTGCGCGTCGTCGTCGACATCGGGATGCACCTCGAGCTGGCGATCCCCACCGACGAGCGGTACCACCCCGGTGAGACGTGGACGCCCGAGCTCGCGCTGCCGTTCGTGATCGAACGGTCCAAGTTCCCGGCCGACTTCATGGCCAGCGAGGTCGACCGCTACCTCGGTCTGCCCGGACAGGCGATCTCGTACAAGGTCGGCGAGCGCGTGTGGCTCGCAGCTCGCGATGCGGCGCGCGAGCGTGGCGGTGCGTCGTTCGACCTCAAGGAGTTCCACCGGGCCGCGCTCGACCTGGGTCCGATGGGTCTCGCGCAGCTCGACCGCGAGCTCGCCCGCCTCTGACTTTTCCCCGTCGCTCGCGTCCGCTCGCCCCGTCCCAGATCGTTCTGACGTCCGGTTCCCGCGCGTGTGCTCGACGTCGATCCGCAGGTCGTGAGACCGGGGGGTGCTGTCTCGATCGGGTCCGAGTGTGATAGGCCACCATCCGACGACGCAGTCGGAGACATCAGGGGGGACCTGTGAAGCGATTCAGTGTGGCGGTCTGCGCGGTGGCGCTCGTGATCTCGACCGGTCTGGTGGCGGTCGGCACGGTCAGCGCCGGCGCGCAGAACGCGGCCAACAAGGCGACCGAGGTGGGGGTCACCGCCGACACCATCCGCATCGCGGTGGTCGCCGACGTCGACAACGTGCCCGCTCCGGGTCTCTTCCAGGGCGCGGTCGACGCGGTGGAGGGCGCGGCAAAGTACATCAACGCCAAGGGCGGCATCGCCGGCCGCAAGGTCCAGGTCGACTTCATCGACTCGCACCTCAACCCCAACGAAGCCCGCAACGCGGTCATCACCGCCTGCCAGCAGGACTTCGCACTGGTGGGCACCGCGGCGCTGTTCCTGTCCAACATGGACGACGCGATCAGCTGCAAGGACATCAACGGCCAGGCCACCGGTCTGCCCGACCTGCCCGGCATCGTGACCGGCATCCCCGAGACGTGCGCGCCGATCACCTTCTCGCCCACCGGCCCGCAGCTCTTGTGCGACACCAAGGACCAGCACCCGCAGACGTACCAGGGCAACCAGGGTGACACGACGTACTACAAGAAGCACCTCAACAAGAAGATCAGCGGCGCGTTCGTGCTCCCGAACGACACGCCCGACGCCAACCGCGGCGACGCGGTGCAGGAGGCAATCGCGGTGCAGAACGGGGTGAAGGCCGATCAGTCGCCCACCGCGTCGGGTCGTGACCCGCAGAGCGTCTACACCCCGGTCGTCCAGAAGATGAAGGCCGACGGCTCCAACTGGGGCTGGAGCGGCCTCGCCTACGCCAACGTGGTCCAGCTCCGCCAGGAGGCGCAGCTGCAGGGTCTCAACGACCCCAAGATCATCTGGGGCTGCACGACCGCCTGCTACACCCAGAAGTTCATCGACACGGGCGGAGACGCGGTCAACGGGGAGTACATCCCGATGGCGTTCCTGCCGTTCAACGAGACCAAGTACAACCAGGGCCTCGCCGACTACATCAAGTACACGGGCAAGGACAAGGCCGCCGGGCTCGGCGTGTACTCGTGGGCCGCCGGCATCGAGCTCCAGCAGGCGTTGCAGTCGGTGGTGAAGGCGAAGGGCAACAACGCCATCACCCGCGCCAACCTGCTCGACGCGCTGAAGAACATGACCAGCTTCGACTCGAATGGCTTCATCGGCAAGGCCAACGTCGGCGGCAAGGTCACCACCAGTTGCTTCATCCTCGAACAGGTCAAGGACGGCAAGTTCGTGCGGGTGTGGCCCACGAAGCCGGGCACCTTCGACTGCACGAAGTCGAACCACGTGACGGTCAAGGCCGACCTCATCAAGTAGGTCCAGCACGTCATCACCACGCGCTCGGCCGGGGCCGCCGCACGTCGGCGAGCCCCGGCCGGCTCGCGTCTAGGGTCGCCCGGTGCCCGAGCTCGAGCTGTGGAGCTACACGTTCCGGCGGTCGACCCTGCCGGAGCTGGCGGCCGCCGCGGCGGGCGCGGGGTTCGACTGCGTCACGCTGACACCCGCAGTCTTCTCCCGCAGCGCCGACGACGCGAGCCTGCGCACCCGGGTCGAGGACCATGGGGTGCGGGTCACGTTCGTGGACGGGCTCTGCACCGCGCTCCCCGGCACCGACCTGCCACCCGGCGAACCGACGATCGACGACTGCATCCGCATCGCGCACGTCACCGGCGCGGGCGCGATCAACGTGGTGCACGCGACCGGTGTGCCCACGCCGATCACGGCGCTGGCCGACGCGTTCGCACTCGCGTGCCAGCGCGCCGCCGACGAGGAGCTGCGCCTGGCGATCGAGTTCCTCCCCGACACCGGCATCCCCGACTTCGCCACCGCCGCCGCCGTGGTGCGCGACGCGGGCATGGCCAACGGATCGGTGCTGCTCGACACCTGGCACTTCGCGCGCGGGGGCGGTGACTTCGCCGCGCTCGACGACGACGCGCTCGCGTTGATCGGCGGCGTCCAGCTCAGCGATCGGACGCCCGACCAGGACGCCCAGCCGTACGTTCCCCGCAAGGGCCGCAAGATCCCCGGCGCCGGCGCGCTGCCGCTGGCCGAGCTCACCGCCGACCTGCGCCGCACCCACCCCGAGCTCCCGATCGGGGTCGAGGTGCTCAGCGACGAGATCGACGCGCTCGGCCTCGACGCCGGCGCCCGACGCCTCGCCGCGTCGTTGGAGTCGCTGCTCCCCGACTGATCGCACTCACGCGGCGACCGGCGCGGTGCTGCCCGCGGTGACGCGGGCGAGTCGCCGACGGTGCGGCGCGAAGTCGAACGGGCCCATGTGCGCGGTGAGGTGCTCGTCCCAGATGACGACGTCGGCATCGGACCAGCGGTGGCGGTAGTGGAACGCCGGGTTGTTGACGTGGTCGAACAGCATGCGCAGCACGCCGGCGCTCTCGCTCGCGCTCAGCTGGTCGATGGCGACGGTGTAGCCGGGGTTCACGAACAGCAACTTGCGACCGGTCACGGGATGCGCACACACGATCGGGTGGCTGTTGCCCTGGAAGTGCTCGCGTGCCCGCTCGCTCGGCTCCTCCCCGAGCGTCCGTCGCATCTCCCACCAGAACTTGTCGCCGGCGTCGTGGCGCGCGGTGAGATCTTCGAGGAGCTCACGCATGCGCGGCGACAGCGCGTCGTACGCCGCCCCCACGTTCGCCCACATCGTGTCGCCGCCGTTCGGCGGGAGCACCTCGGCGTGGAGCACCGCGAGATCGGGGATGCGCGTGCTGAACGAGTAGTCGACGTGGAACTGCTGATCTGCCTGCGGCAGCTTCTCGCGGTCGTTCTCCACGACGGCGACGGGATCGGCCGCGCCGAAGAGGAACTCGGGCACCGGGTGCCCGTGCACCGCGCCGAAGCGGGCGGTGCACTCCACCTGCTGCTCGCGCGTGAGGTCCTGACGCGGGAACACGAGGACACCGTGCTCGCTCAAGGCACCCCGGATCGCCCGCGCCTGGGCGTCGTCGATGGTCGCGAGCTGCACGTCCCCGACGACGGCGCCGATCGAGCTGGTCAGCGGGCGGGCCTCCAAGGTCATCGCATCCTCACTTATCATCGTTCAATGGCCCCGCCAGGTTCGCCGCCACGAGGCGCCACGTCAAGCTCGGCGAAGCGGGGACCGGGAGGGCGGGGGGCGGGGCTCAGCCGCGGCCAGATCGTCGACCGGGCGATCGCGCTGATGGACGCCGAAGGCCCGCAGGCCATGACCCTCCGCCGCCTGGCCCGCGAGCTGGGCGTCGAGGCGCCCGCCCTCTACTGGCACTTCGCCGACAAGGGCGACCTGTGCCGCGAGGTGGTGCGGACCGTGGGCGAGCGACTCGAGGTCTCGAGCACCACGCGCGGCACTCCCCGGCGGCGGCTCGAGCACCACTTCCGCGCGGTGCGCGACCACTGGCGGGCGCATCCCGGGGTCCTCGAGCTCTCGCGCCAATTCCCGCCGTCGGCCGCCGGCACCGTGGCGCGTCGTGGCCTCGAGCTGGTCGAGGAGCTCGGCGTCGCACCTCGCGACTCGCTCGACTGCTACCGGTCGCTGTCGTGGACGGTCACGGGGTTCGTGATCCTCGAACAGACGCTGGGCCAGTCGCTGCACCACCGCCGAACCGGCCCTTCGCGCTGGGTGCTCGACCTCGACGACGGCAGCGCGCCGTCGGCGTTCGACACCGACGAGCTCTTCCGCACCACCCTTGGTCTCGCGCTCGACGGCTTGGAGCGGCGGGCACGCTGACGTCGGTCTCCCCCGACGAACTGCGTTCGTGGGGTGGCGGGGAGACGTCAGAGCCGGCCGGTGGCCTTGGCGGCGGCTTCGGCCGCCTCGAGCTGCTCGGCGACGATCTCGAGTCCACCGCTCCAGAAGCCGGGATCGGCGAGGTCGAGCCCGACGATGCGACCGAGCTCCTCGGGTGAGCGAGACCCGCCGGCCGCGAGCAGCTCGAGGTACTGCGGCACGAACGCGTCGCCACGCTCCTCGTAGGCCCGGTACACCGAGAGCGCCAGCAGCTGGCCGTAGGCGTACGCGTAGACGTATCCCGGCGTGCCCATGAAGTGCGGGATGTAGGACCACCACGTGCGGTAGCCGTCGGTGATCTCGACCGAATCACCGAGCATCGCGACCTGCGTGTCGGTCCACTCCTCGTTGAACTGCTCCACGGACAGCTCGCCTGCGTCACGTCGCCGCGTGTGCACGCGGTCCTCGAACCGGTTCATCGCGACCTGGCGGAACACCGTGGCGATCTGCCCTTCGAGGCTCTCGGCCAAGAGCGCGAGGCGCGCCGCGGGATCGTCGGTGGCGTCGAGCAGCCGACCGAACGTGACCGTCTCGCCGAACACCGACGCGGTCTCGGCCAGCGTCAGCGGGGTGGTCTGGTGGAAGATGCCCTGCGCGCGCGCCAGATACGCGTGCAGGCCGTGCCCCATCTCGTGCGCGAGCGTGAGCACGTCGCGCCGACGGGCGGTCCAGTTCAGCAGCAGGTACGGGTGCTGGCTGGGCACGGTGTACGCGCAGAACGCGCCCGGCCGCTTGCCCGGCCGCATCGGCGCGTCGATCCACGACTCGGCGAAGAAGCGCTCCGCCGCCGACGCCAGCTCGGGCGAGAACGACGCGTACGCGTCGAGCACGAGGCGACGGGCTTCGTCCCAGCCGAACTCCTCGTCGGAGCTCGCCACCGACGCCATGCGGTCGTAGTCGGCGATGCGCTCGAGCCCGAGCAGCTGTGCTTTCAGCGAGTACCAGCGCTGCGGGATGTCGTAGCGCGCCTGCACCGCGTCGACCAGCGCCTGCACCGACTCGTCGCTCGCCTCGTTGGCCAGGTTGCGGCTGGCGATCCACGACGGGTAGCTGCGCAGGCGGTCATCGGTGGCCTTGTCGACGAGCAGCGTGTTGAACACGAACGCGCGCGTGCGCAGACCGGGCTCCAGTCCGACGGTGACCGCCTCGGCCGCCGTCCTCCGCGCCTCACGCTCGGGCGACATCAGCTGCGACAGGCCCTGCTCGAGGCTCACCACGGTGTCGTCGCCGTCGATGGGGATGGTGACGGTGATGGCGGAGGTGAGCTCGGAGAAGAG